>NZ_BADW01000195.1:0-542 GCF_000241165.1 Pseudoalteromonas sp. BSi20439 | reverse complement strand
ATAGGTGATGTCAGCTACCCAAAGTTGATTTGGCTGCTCAGCAGTAAATTGACGATTAACTAAATCAAGTGGCTTATCTTGTTGCTCGTCAGGTATCGTTGTCTTATGTGCTTTACCCCGACGAACACCTTGAATTCCCATAACTCGCATCAATCGTTCGACTGTACAGCGGGCGACTTGATGGTCGTCAAGCTGTAGCTGCTTCCATATTTTTCTTGCACCATAAACTGACATATTATCCTCCCACACTTCGCGAATGAGTATTATCAGCTCAGCATCACGCTTTTTGCGGTTAGACAGTCGCTCAGGCTCTCTTTGTATCTGTTTATGAGAATAATACGTTGATGGTGCAATCGGCAATTCCTTGCAAATTGACTCGACACCGTAATGCTCTCTGCAAGCATCAATAAAATCCACTATTACTTCTGTTTGCGGTCGAGCTCCGCTTGGGCGAAAAAAGCGGCAGCTTGCCTCAGGATATCATTCGTTCGCTTGAGCTCTTTATTCTCGCGCTCTAAGACGGCAAGGCGTTCTTCAGTTGA
>NZ_BADW01000196.1:0-442 GCF_000241165.1 Pseudoalteromonas sp. BSi20439 | reverse complement strand
AACACCAAAAATATGTTGCATACCTACAAAAATAGTACATGCAAAGATATAATCTCCATGATAAGAAATATGTTACATACACAAAAAATGTTACATACAAAAATATAATCCCTCAACACCAAAAATATGTTGCGTACATGCAAAGATACAAGCTCTCAACACCAAAAATATGTTACGTACATACAAAGATACAAGCTCTCAACACCAAAAATATGTTACGTACATACAAAGATACAAGCTCTCAACACCAAAAATATGTTACGCATATACACAAATACAAACTTTCAACCTCAGAATTGTGTTAAATATATTAAAAAAGAGCTTAATCTATCATTTTGCATGCTAGCAATGAGACATATACTATAAAAATAGTGTATGTCGTCAGAACCTTATTCTAAAAAAGAACACCAAATATATGTAATCTAAACACCAAATATATGTT
>NZ_BADW01000197.1:0-103 GCF_000241165.1 Pseudoalteromonas sp. BSi20439 | reverse complement strand
CAGAGTTAAGTAAAACTTAAGTTTAAATCATCGTAAGAAAGTTTAAAATTAAGTGTTGACTCGAAAAATAAAGGATGTATTATACGCATCCCTAGCGACAACG
>NZ_BADW01000198.1:0-62013 GCF_000241165.1 Pseudoalteromonas sp. BSi20439 | reverse complement strand
AAACTGAAGAGCCAGTGAAAGCTGAAGAACCAGTAAAAACTGAAGAACCAGTACAAGCTGAAGAACCAGTAAAAACTGAAGAAGTTGCTGTTGAAGCTGAAACCGCACCGGTTAGTGCTACTGAAACACCTGTAGAAGCGAAAGAAGCACCAGTGGTTACAAGCCAACCTAAAACTGTTTCACAAGCGAGTTCTAGTAAGGTAAACGCTAAAACAGTGATTACAGCTGGACATGCAAGTGCGCCAATGGCACAGCCAACACCTGTAGCTGATAGCGAAACCAAGCATACATCGGTTGCAATGGCACATGACAAACGCGAGTTAATCCCTGACAGCGGCCTTCGCCCTGGCTCGGTAAAACCTGCCGGTCGTGCAAGCTCAGCAATGACTAAAACACTTAATGCTGAATAAGCACTAAGTTTAGCTCAAAGCATAAAAAAGCCGCGTTAATTGATTTTAACGCGGTTTTTTATTGATTGTAATTTATATAACTGGCAAACGGGGTCGAGGAGCTGCGGGTACCGGGTTACGAGCCTAATCCCTAGCACTTGTTTTATCTTCTCATTTACTCCTTATTCTCTTCTCTCAGTGCAATAAGATCTTTAAGAAAAGCATTCACAAATTTACGGGCTGAGGGGATCGTGCTTCGAGCCTGTTCCCCAAACCTGTAGCTCGTTGCCCGCCAAAACTATCTTTAATGACGCGACATAAAGTCGCTGCTACATCTAAACCTTGTAGCAGCGGGTTCACCCCGCGTTTGAATTAAAAAACCAAGGTAAATACCCGCTTATTAGAAAGCTCTAAACTCTACTTTAGACACAAAAAAGCACGGCATTAATATCGTGCTTTTGGTTTAATCAAACAGTGTTTAACGAAGTTTAATCTTGCTCTTGTTCCATAAAACGCTGTAGCTGATCTTTTAGATTTGGCGGAATGCCTTTTATAACTAGTGTATCTGTCGCTTCATTATACGTGACACGCTCACCTAAATGTTTACGCTCAAAGCTAATGCTTACACCGCCACCTAAGCCTGAAAACTTAACCATACTCGTTACTGTTTTCTTATCGACTGGGAACGACTCTTCTAAGTCATAGCTTTGCTCTTTACAAAAGCTCTCAAACGGATTGTCATCGCCTTTGGTCAGCGTTGCTGAAAGCTCACTTACATTAGCCTCTTCGCCTGTGGTGACACAGTCGTTACAATAATCAAATACTTGCTTACGTAAATCGTCTTTTTCAGACTTATCGAATTGCTGCTCTGATAAGTAGTCTTCTACCGCGCTTAGCATCACTTGGCTTTGTTGCTTAGGGTCAATACCCTCTTCACAGCCTAAGAAATCTAAGAAAAAGTCAGCTACTTTTCGCCCTGCACGGCCTTTAATAAATGAAATATAACGATTATCGTCTGCTTGGGTATCCCATGCGGTTAAATCGATGCGGGCAGCCAATTGCATACGCGAAATATCTAAATGGCGCGATGCGGCTAAATCAAGCTCTGAAGTCATTGAGTAGTGTTCTTTAATGTTGATCATGGCAATCAACATATAATCAGTAGCCACGTACTGATAATGACAAAATACTAAATAGCCAGTCTCATTAAAAGCGTATTTATCTAACTCTTCTTTTAATACCGTTGATGCTTGCTCGGTCATATGCCAAAAGCCAAGCTCATTATTGCGGTAGCTTTGCATAGTAGAGGCAACAATACTGTTTTTTTCGTCACTAAAAGCACAAAAACCTTTGCCCGGTTTGCCATTGTAGGCATGGTGTAATTGCTCAATGAATACAGCGACTTTGTCGTTGATCATCATTTCATCGTTGCGAAGGTGAATTTGGGTGTCGTCATCTTTTTTGTCTACATAGTGCACGACTAATTTTTTAACATCTATTGCCATCTTTGTTTTTCACGCCTCTGGTGTTAAAATACGGGAATATAACTATTTTTATTGAACCAACTGATGCCAATCTTATCAAAATACTCTAATGAAGAAGTAGAACAAATCGTCGATCAGCTTATTGATGTTTTATCAAAACACAATGCGCCGGTTGATTTAAGTCTTATGTGTTTAGGAAATTCTATCACGCATATCTTAAAAGAGCATGTACCAACAGGGAAAAGACAAGCTGTTACTGAGAACTTTGCAAAAGCACTCGCTCAGTCGGTTAAATAAACTCTATGAATTTATCGCAGCATAACCAGTTTTCATCGAAAGCAAGTCAATTATTAAGTTGGGGCCATTGGTTTACATTTGCCAATATTGGTTTAGCGCTTTTAATTAGCTTAAGCTATTTATTTGCCGACTCACCGCCCACCACTTATATAGGTATCACTTATATGGTGGTTACGTGGCTAAGCCACACCAGCTTTATTGCATTTTTAGCGTTTGTGCTGACGGTTTTTCCTTTAAGTTTAGTGTTTCCCTATCCACAGCATATTCGCGGTATGGCAGCAGTGATAGCAACAATAGGTGCTTCAATACTTACTTTGGACGCTTATGTGTATTTTAACTTGGGCTATCACTTAAATGCCTCAGCACTGCCTGAAATTATTTCGTTGCTGTGGCACCGCTTAACCACTTCACCTGCGCTCACTACCTTGCTTGCTGGCAGTATTGTGTTACTTATTTTAGGCTTTCAGCTTACGGTTAGTAACTTTACTTGGCACCATTTAGGGCGTTTAAAACAATTTAAATTTGCCCGTTATGCTGGTTCTTTTTTAGTGATTTGTTTTGCATTAAGCCACAGCATTCACATTTGGGCAGATGCAAATTTAAAATTTGATATCACCAAGCAAGACAACGTATTACCGCTTTCGTACCCAACTACAGCCAAAAGTTTACTCGCCAAAAACGACTTGTTAGATGTTGAAAGCTACGAACAAGCGCATAATGTTAAAATTAATAACCAAGGTATTAATTACCAAATACCTACCCCACTAGCAAAATGTGAAGATTACAACGCAGCTAAAGTAGATATTTTAGTGTTTGATAATGACGAACAGTTAGCAAAATTTGTTGCCAGCAACCAAGGCATTTATAAAAATCAGCAATTTTTACAACCCACAGATCATAGTGACATGCTATTTGGTTTAGTGTACGGCCTGCCTGCATTTTATAAAACCGACATTATTGAGCAACAAACGTTACCCGTTTGGCAAAGCCAACGTCGAAGTGTAGAAGTATACGGTATTGATGAGCTGAGCTTTATTAACGAGCAAGCACACAAAGACAGTACAATCAGGGTTATCAAAGCAAATGAAAGCGCGACTGTACGCGATGATGCTACTGAGTTTTTTGCATTTAGTGTGTCGCAAAACAGTAATGAAATAGTGACTACGTCAACGCTATATAGCTCAGATAAGTTTATTTCTAAAGTGAACGGCTTAATTCAGCCGAGTGATATTATTGCTACTGCCCTTGGCCAATATTTAAACTGTAATGCCCTTGCAGAGCAGACAATGTTAGGTAAAAACTTATACAGTAAAAGTAATAACATTGGCGTTAATTACTCACAAGGTGTCGTGATAGCTTATAAAAAAGATAGAATTACGCTAATTGATCGTGACGGAAATTTTAGAAATATTTCCGCAGCTGAAGGGTTTTCAATTGAACAAGGACTTGATATTCCGTTTTTAGTACACAGTATTAAAAAGCTCAAAACTTTTTCTCAATAGCACCTGATAGTTCAAGCGGGTTATTAGCACTGGCTCGCTTGATTTTCTATTTTTATTCCTTTGCACTTGCTATCCCCCCAAGCTAGGTTATAGTTTTTAGCATTAAAAATTATTAACTCGATCAGAATATGCAAAGGATAATCATTATGTTCAACGTTATTAATCTGATCATTATTGTCTGCCTTTTTTGTTTTAGCCCTTTCGCATTAGCTCAAACCACCTACTACAAATGCGTTACTCCAAAAGGAACGACATTTTCACAATTTCCCTGTAGTAACAATGCAACCATGCATAAAATAACTTCCACTGAGCCTAAACAGACAGGTGAAGAAATAAACTACACCCAGCAGTTAAACGAACTTGAACGCGACACCATAATTACCAACTTAGAGGCAGAGCTGCGCAGTAACCAGCATAAACTCGCCATTCTTACACGAGAAAAAGACAGAGCTGATTTTAAGCAACAACAGCGCTTAAATCATATATTGAGTGCGGAAGACAAAAAACGAATTAGTAAAGATATTAAAAAGACACAAAAAAGCTTAGATAAGCAATATAAAAAAGATAAAAAGTTGATTGAAAAGCGAATTAAAAAATTACAAAAAAAGATTGATGCCTACCAATCAGCCACTAATTAACTTAAATAAATATCATCTTAATTAGCTTGGTTTTAAACATAAAATAACATACCCTTAACAACCGTAGAGTTCGAACTCTAATGCGTGTTTAGTGGTGCAACTTCTTTTAACCACCTTTTACAATTTAAATGGTATCCACCTGCACTTTGCTAAACACCTAAAGGCGTCAATTAAGGAGTACTGATGCAACCACGCCAAATTGCTGAATTAATTTTAACCGGATTTAAAAAACATTACTTGCTGTTTCAAAGAACAACAGCAAAAGCGCCCTATGCGTTTGCTAAAAGAGATTGGCAAGCAATTAATGATATTAGCCGCTTGCGTATTAGTTATTACGATGATCGGGTTAACGAAACCACAAAAACCTTACGTGAACGCCAGCAAACAGACCAGCTAAACGAAAGCTTATGGCTTGAAGTAAAGAAAATTTACCAGCATTTTTTATGTTTTCATCCGCAAGCTGAGCTTGCTGAGACATTTTATAACTCCGTATTTTGCCGCCTGTACCACCGCCGCTATTTCCATAACGATTTTATTTTTGTTGAAGCAACACTCAAAGATGCGCCTTCAGTGCCTGTAGAAGCTGAATACAGAAGCTACTTCCCTGTAGTGGACGGTTTAAAACCAACCATTAAACGAATCATTAACCACTTTGATTTTAAAGCCGATTTTGTCAATCTTGAGCGCGATATTCGTTTATTAGTTAAAGCGTTTTATAAGCAGGCCCCCGATACTCACCACCAGCATTGGCAAATGCGTTTTGATATATTACACACGCCGTTCTACCGCAATAAAGCCGCGTATATTGTAGGGCGTGTTGTATCGCAAAGTGGCGTTCAACCTTTTATCATTGCGGTACTTCACCATGAAGACCAGGGGTTATATCTTGATGCCCTGCTGACTAAGTCGTCGCAAATGCGGGTTATTTTTGGCTTTGCACGAGCCTACTTTATGGTAGAAACTCACGCCCCTTCCGCGTTAGTGCGGTTTTTAAACCAACTGATGCCGAATAAAACCTTAGCCGAGCTTTACAATGCGATTGGTTTTCATAAACAAGGAAAAACTGAGTTTTACCGTGAGTTTTTGAATCATTTAACCCATTCTAATGACGAATTTACCATTGCACCTGGCACCCCTGGTATGGTGATGATGGTATTTACTCTGCCCTCATTTGGTTATGTATTTAAAGTCATCAAAGATAAATTTGGTGAAAGTAAGCCATTTGGTCGCGATACCGTATTAAAACGCTATCAATTGGTTAAAAGCCACGACCGTGTAGGGCGAATGGCCGACACTATAGAGTATTCAAACGTCGTATTTCCTTTAGCGCGTTTTGATAGTAACTTGTTAGCGCAGTTACATAAAACCATTGGATCATCAATGGTTATTGAAGGTGACTGGTTAATTATAAAACATTTATATATTGAAAGACGCATGACACCGCTTAATCTGTTTTTAGAAAATGCAGACGAAAAAAGTGCCGCCGATGCCATTGAAGAGTATGGGCAGGCGCTTAAAGAAATGATTGCCGTGAATATTTTCCCTGGCGATATGCTGTTAAAGAACTTTGGTGTAAGTAAGCACAAACGGATTATTTTTTATGATTACGATGAAGTGCAATATTTAACAGACATGAACTTTAGAGCGCTACCTAAAGCAAAAAGTTATGACGATTATTTAATGGACGAACAAAGTTACTCGGTTGCTCCTCAGGATGTATTTCCAGAGCAGCTATGTACCTTTGTAATGCCTAATCCAACATATAAACAATTTTTAACTAGCACGCACCCTGAATTACTTGATGTTAACTTTTGGAAACAAGCACAACAAAATATAAAAAATGGAAAGGTGAGTCATATTTATCCCTATCCTACAGCACAGCGTTTTATCCATTATTGGTAAACGTTAAGGACACACAATGAATATAAGTAAAATAGATTTAAATTTACTGGTTTACCTCGATACGTTACTGCGCGAATGTAATGTTACTCGTGCTGCAAACCAGCTTAGCATTACTCAACCGGCAATGAGTAACGGACTTAAACGCCTACGTAACCTTTTTAATGATCCTATTTTAGTGCGTACCAGCGATGGTATGGTACCGACTGAGCGTGCTATTGAGTTGCAGCCTGTGATTCGTGGAATTTTGATGACCCTTGAAGAAACGCTGGCACCTAACCGTGAGTTTGAGGCTAAACAAAGTAAGCGAGTGTTTAGGATCATGGCCAGTGATTACGCGGCCAGTACCATGGCACCGCGTTTATTAGGGAAACTACACGAAGAAGCGCCCGACACCACCTTAGATATTTTAACTCCTAGTGATGTTACCTTTCACGATGTTGAAAACGGTAAAGTTGATATGGCGATTAACCGCTTTGAAAATTTACCACAGTCGTTTCATCATAAACGTATTTGGAAAGACAGCTTTTGTTGTTTAGTAAAATCAGATAACCCCATTATTGAAAACTTTAGCCTAGACAGCTATTTAAAAGCTCGCCATATTTGGGTAAGTAAAACAGGCTTTGGTGTTGGTGTGGGGATGGACCCTAAAGATGTGCAGAAGCTGGGCTGGGTTGATGAGGCACTGGCGCATTTTGGTAAACACCGTAATATTGCCACTTTTACTCGTAACTATCATGTGGCTGTTCACTTAGCCAAAGAGAAAAATTTAGTTGCGACTTTGCCCTCAAAAGCGGCCAATATTTATTTAGACGATCCTGGGCTTAAAATACTGGAGCCACCCTTTCCTATCCCGCCATTTGAACTTGATATGATATGGAGTCCTTTATTACACAGAGACGCTAGTCATATTTGGTTACGCCAAAAAGTAGCTGAAGTAGCGGATGAGCTAAAATAACCTTCTTACATACCTTAATGTAAAATTTGCTTGCTAACGCTTAGTTAGCAAGCCTACCAAACTATTAAAAAAAATTAAAAACCATAAAATACAAAAGCTTAAAAAACAAAACCTACTTGGAATAGCGCTTGCTTAGTAATGACTGTATTTTAAATTAACAGAGGTCATTATTATGAGCACCCATCAAGGACAAGAAATTAATCATATTACCGACATTATCCAAGTAATGAATAGCGGCATCGACTTTTACCAAACAGCACAAGATAAAGTACAAGACCCCGCTATAGGAGCCCTATTCCAACGTATGATTGACGCTCGTAAAGTCAGTGTGGAGAGTTTACAACCTTACGCAATTAATCAACAAGGTGAGCGCGAAGATGGCTCGTCGTTTGTTGTAGAAGCACGCCGTGCATTTACTACTTTGATTAGTAAATTTGCTAACGATAACGATCAAACCTACGTTAAAGAGCTTGAGGAAGTAGAAGATAAAACCTTAGAAGAAATAAAAGTAGCGTTGAAAAAGCCTCAGTCTCATGATTGTGAAGCAGCGTTATCAAAAGTATTACTTACTATGCAGAGCTGCCATGCTGAAATGAGTAAAATGCAAAAACATTAAGTTTAAAAACGATAAAAGGGCCTGACGGCCCTTTGGTTGTTAAATAACAATAGGAGAGTTATTAATTAAAAGCGGTACTCTGCACCTACGTAGTAGTAAGCACCGTTGAAACCAAATGGCGCTGAACGACGTGAGTACTTAAATACACCATCGCTGCTGACAATGGTGTTACCTTGAGCGTCTACAATTGTGCCTGAACGTGAATTACCTATGGTGTTTTCATCTGGGTAAACATCAAATAAGTTATTTGCGCCAATATTTACTGATAAATCGTCAGTCACAAAGTAATTTACTTTGATGTCAGTTAAAATTTCAGCACCATAAGTCTGGCGGCCGCCATCTTCCACTGTGTATTCACCAAAGCGATTAAGCGATAGGTTTACGGTCCAGTCGTCGCGACGATAAAGTGCACTTAAGTTAATTCGATCTTCTGGTTGCCATTCTTCAATAATAGAAATTTCTTGATCAGAAAACACATCATCGACTGGCACGGTTTCAAGACCAGAACCTGCAGGGGTAAATAACGACACGACATCAGTTTCTGTAAAGTTAGCCGCTAAAGTAAAATCAAGCGTGCCACCAAGGCCTTCTGTATTCCATGTAGCCACAAAGTCGATACCTTGTGTCTCAGTATCAGCGCCATTTAAGAAAAACTGCCCTGCACCCGCACCTGAACTTAATAACGCAGCATCAAGACTGCTTGATAAGCCTTTACCTAAGCGATTACTAATTACAATACGGTCGTCAATATCAATTGAGTAGTAATCTAGGGTTACATTAATATTATCGCTTACGTTATAAACGATACCTAAACTGCGGTTTTGAGATTTCTCTTCTGTGAGCTTAGGAATACCTAAACTTTGCGCAAGGGTTGAATCGTTTCTAAAGGTCCCCACTTCTTCAGCCACTAAATTACCATTAGGACCTACAACAAACTGTGTGCTGATGTTGTTAAAATACAACTGCTGCATTGAAGGTGCTCTAAAGCCTGAGCTTAGCGCACCACGAAGTGAAATATCTTCAGTTACTGACCAGTTACCGGCTAGTTTAAAGTTAACTGTATCGCCAAACCCTTTGTAATTGTCGTAACGTAACGCCCCTGAGATAATTACATCTTCAATAACGTAAGCTTCAGCGTCTAAGTAAAACGAGATCACATCACGCGACTCATCAACCGACGACGCTGGCGATGAACCACCAAAGCCTTGTGTGCCACCGGATGCGTTTTCGCTGCCAATACCACTGCTTAGTCCATCGTAAATATTAACACCATTGTTGGTATCGTAATCGCGATATGCATATTCACTACCCTCTAAAATTCGGTACTCATCGGTACGAATTTCAGCACCCATTGCCAATGAGTAATCATCAAAATTTTGAGTAAAATCAAGATTGATCGTTTGCAATGATAGCTCCATGCCATAAGCATAACCTTGGCGTGGAATCGTGGCGCGAATATCTGCTGCACTTAGGCCTTGATCATAACGTAAAAAATTCGCGTAAGAGCCGTTAATAGTATCGCTGGTTGTGTAGTCAATACTGTTTTCACCATAGGTGTACGATAAATCTAAGCTTGAGTCGTTATCAAATTCAGTTTTATAACCAAAGTTATAGGAAATATCATCAATCGTGGTATTTATTTTAGGTAAGAAGCCAGCTGGGATAGTTGCATCGCCATCTTGAAGTACCGGATTACCACCTGCATTGGCATTATGACGGAAAAATGCCGCTGATTCGTTATCACGAGTTGAATAGGTAATAAAACCGTATAGTTCACCCGCTCCTAATTCGTAGCCGGTGTTAACTGTTAAACCAAATTGTTGTGAATCAGCATCACCAATTCTGAATGTATCACGTGGCGCGGTTAATTCGCGTGGATCACCTGCAAGCAAGGTGCCATCAGAAAGTTCAGTACAGCCATAGAACTGGCATGAGCCATGAAGGCCCGCACGGTTAGTTGGTGCACGATCACGGTAGTTAATAGTTGTATTTAAATAACCGTTATCACCTAAAGCAAAGCCTTTATTAAAGTCGATATTAACGGTTTCGCCATCACCTTCTGAATACTCACCGTAGTTAACGGCCGCTTTACCACCTTCGCTGCCATCTTTTAGCACGATATTAATAACACCGGCAATTGCATCCGAACCATATTGAGCTGCAGCGCCATCGCGAAGCACTTCAATACGTTTAATTGCTGAGGCTGGAATCGCATTCATGTCAGTACCCGCAGTACCACGACCAACAGAAGTATTAATGTGAATAATACTTGCTTGGTGACGACGCTTGCCATTGATCAATACCAATGTTTGATCCGGGCCAAGGCCACGTAACGTTGCAGGTCTTAATGCATCAGTACCATCACTAATAGATGAACTTGAAAAGTTAAAAGAAGGTGCGATAGCTTGAAGCATGCGGCCAACTTCTGTTTGGCCGGTGTTTTCGAGTGCTTCTGCACTTAAAATATCAACGGGGACAGGTAAGTCTTCAACTGAACGTCCTGCGACACGACTACCTACAATAGCAATTTTTTCGATGTTTTGTTCTGCGCTTTGTTCAGCGGCATTTATTCCTTGTGAATTAACTGCAAGTAAAGCAGGTAATACGGCAGCACTAACTCCTGAAAGCTTCATCATGTTGTTATCTTTCCTATTGATTTGTTTGAGTTTAATACTCAGTAAACCATTTTGATCAACAACCGCATCGAGCTCAGTCTCAGCTAACAATGCGTTTAACGCATCGAGTTGAGAATAAAATCCATATAATGAATTTGCCTCGTACTGTTTAGCAAGCTCATACGAAAAAACCACTGTTTGTTCAGTTTGCTTAGCAAATTCTATTAAGGCTTTGTCTGCTCGTTGCGCTTTTATATCAAACTGCATCATTTGTCCCTCAGTTTGACTCGCGTGCACACTGATACTAAAAAACAGCGGTGCAACGAGTCCCAGCGGACTTAAATAACACGTATGGTTACTGCGCAACTTATATAAACAGTTAGCAAACAAAAATCCTCTATAGGTTTTTATCATTTTTTTAATCTTTAAATTACTTTTTACACCCTTATGAGTAACATTGATTAACAATGGCGTGATTTTCATTACCATTACCTATGATTTTTTTTGATATTTTAAACTAACAACATGCTCGCCTAAACGTTCATGCTCAATTGAAAAATTATTTTGTAAGCTCTCTAACAGCCCTGCAACATCACCTGCTTTAAAGACGCCAGCCACTTTAATGCGCGCTAATTCATCAGATGATAATTCAAACCGCGTGGCGGTATAACGGCTAACCTCGTTTAAGGCATCAACCAACTGTTCACCATTAAAAATCAACATGCCATTTTGCCAAGCTAAATCACGTTGTACGTCATCAACCGATAACTGTGTGATTGGTTTTGTAACGCTTTGTTCAATAACTGCTTTTTCACCTGATATCACAATATTGGCATTGATTTTGCGGATTTCTTGGTTACTGTTGCTCGCTTGCTGATAAGCTTTAAAATCGTCAGCATTAACAGCAACACTGGGATCGGTGATCATCACTTTACCTTCAGTGACTACCAACTCGAGATCTGATGAGGTATTGCGCTGCACATTAAAGACTGTACCAAGTGCGGTAAAGCTTTTGTCACCCGCCATCACACTAAATGGTCGTGATGCATCTTTAGCTACGTTAAAACGTCCTTCCCCACGGCTTAGTAATAACTGTCTGCGCCCTTGGCTATAAGCTACTTCCAATGAACTATTGGTATTAAGCTGAACTATTGTGCCATCTGGTAAAACATAGGTTGCTTGCTCGCCAACCTTTGTTTTATAAATTTTTGTATAATTTACTTTAGCTAAATTTTGGTTAAAGTTGCTATCAATGTTTATCAAAAAATAGCTGCACATCATTAAGGCTGCAATAATACTTGCTGCAATACCATATACATAGGCAGGCTTGGTTTTAATGCCAGCTGAGTGTTTATTAGGAAACAATACGCTAAGTTCGTTAAGCACACTTAAGTCGTCCCACAGTTGCGCTAACTCATATACCGCATTTTGATGAGCGGTGCTTTGTAGCATCCATAGTTTAAATTGCTCTTGCTCTTGTGTACTTAAGCCACGATCAATCGCGCTTATCCATAGCGATGCTTTTTCTAAGATTAATTCTTTTGAAGTAAATTGATGGATGTTATTCATTTTACTGCCCTCACAATGCTCGCACTTTGTTGCCCATGCTCACTCTCATCTTGCGCTTGCTCGCGCATATACAGCATGGTGTTTAATAGTCCTTTAGCAATGTGCTTTTCTACCGTGCTTTGACTTAGCTGCATTTGCTGTGCGATCTCTTTTTGGCTCATCCCATATACTTTTTTTAATATAAAACACTTTCTTACCACAGGGCTTAATTGCTCAGTAGCTCGACAAAATAGTAAAAAACGCTCTTTGGAGGTGTATTCATCTTCTAATTGCATTGATTTGAGCAATTTAGGAAGTTCAGTTTCGTGATTCAAAGGAGTACTAAATTTATTATCCCATTTAGCTATATGATTCAAGGCGAGGTGCTTAGCTGTTTTTAACATATAGCTGCGGGTGTATTGAATATCTTGTTTTAGCTCTGCTTCATAGCTTTTAACAAAGGTTTCTTGAACAATATCATCAACATCGTCAGGTAATACGATTTTAGACACAAAGCGCCGTAATTGCGTAGTTATGTCTGAGAAAGTACTGGCCAATTTAAGTCCTTGAGCCACGTGGGTAGTCCCTTGTTATTATTATTACCGTAAGATTACGAGTTTTAAGGTTAATTACAAGGCATTTTGTTAATTATTGGTTATTTATTAGTTGCTAACATACATACTCAGTATAAATGTATGAATGTTTATTATGCTTTTAATCATTATGGCTGTATAAAAAGTAGCACCCCTAGCGTTTTTATAGTGAAGCCAAACAGTTATTTAGCTTATTTTTATTGGTTTGTTGTGTAGTAATTTACTAATCGCAACGCTACTATTAACGGATAGAGGTTAGGAGTTACAAATGAATAATCAAAAATTAGCTGATTTTGAGCTTTACTTTCAAATTGAAGAAAGCAATCGCGTCAATCTATTTGCTGTAGATGACGCAGTGGTACCAAAAAGCTTGGCTGAACTAGACGCAGACATTCCGCCTTTATTTAAACTCGCTAACGAAGTCAGTAGTTTAGATCAAAGCGCCTTGGGTCCTTTGCGTAACTTAGGAGATATTGCCCAAGAACTGACGACGTTTTTACAAGCCCAGTCGCGCAAAATAGATTTGATCATGAGCCATATTTTAGCTTCTGAACAACCTGAAGATAACTCTATTTATTGCGATAGTTATGGCGGTGGCGGAATTAAGTTTACCAGTGAACATTTGTACACATTAGGTCAGAAATTTCGTACCAAACTGTTTTTACAACACGAAGCCTCTGCAGTGTATTGTTATAGCGAAGTCGTTGCTATAGAAAAACAAGACAATGAGCATTACCAATATACCCTGCTCTTTGTATCAATAAGAGACAGTGATCAAGAGCTGGTTGTTAGAGCCAGTTTACATGCGCAAACACGCCAGCTTAAAAAGCGTCAGCAACTTGAAAAAGCGAAAGAGAGTCCAAACGAGTAACACCAGTGTTTATTTACCGCTTTAAATTGTAGTTCAAACACTTATTTAAAAGTGACTTAGCCGTAATTGAACTGCTAAACTAGCCCCATCTTTATTTGTATTAAAAATCCATGAACTTTAGACTTTTACCTGAATGGGCCGAGCAAGATGCAGTTATGCTTACATGGCCACACAAAAATACCGATTGGGCTGATAATTTAGCGCGTGTTGAACCCGTTTATATTGAACTTGCAAAACATATTACTGCGAAACAAGCCTTAGTGATTGTAGCTCATGATGAGGCATTAAAAACCCACATAAACTCATTACTAAATGATGCTGGTATTAAGCAGACCCGTGTATATTTTGTTGTTACTCCCACTAACGATACGTGGGCGCGTGACCATGGACCGCTTACGTGTAGCGCTATAGAAAAGCCAGAGCAACTAAAAGTCTACGACTTTACCTTTAATGGCTGGGGTAATAAGTTTGAAAGTGCCCTTGATAATCAAATAAATCACATATTAGTTAAACAGCTAAGTAGTACAAACAACCAGTATCAAGCCCTCGATATGGTACTTGAAGGCGGTGGTATTGAAATAAATGAACACGGTGTATTGCTAACAACCAGCGAGTGTTTACTGAATAAAAATCGTAACCCTAATTTAACGCCAAGTGACATAGAAGTTCTTTTAAAAGCGCACTTAGGGGCAACACGTTTTTTATGGGTTGATCATGGTTATTTAGCGGGTGACGACACCGATAGCCACATTGATACGCTAGTGCGCTTTGCGCCTAATAACACCCTTGTGTATGTAAAATGTGACGATGAAAGCGATGAGCATTTTAGCGCGCTAGATGCCATGGAAAAACAACTAAAAAGCTTTAAAACCGCTGATAACACCCCATATAAGCTAATTGAGTTACCGTGGCCAAAAGCTGTGTATGACGATGAAAATACGCGTCTACCCGCCACCTATGCAAATTACTTAATTATTAATAATACGGTATTAGTGCCTACTTATGACGATGCAAGCGACCAACGCGCTTTAACGCAAGTTCAAAAAGCATACCCTGAGCACACAATTATTGGTGTAAATTGTTTACCTATTATTGAGCAATTTGGCAGTCTTCACTGCATTACAATGCAATTACCCCGTGGATTTTTAGCTGGAGCAGCACAATGACAAGCCCTGCACATTTATCAGTTGCCTTAGTGCAACAAAGTAACAGTGACAACGCTGAACATAATATTGAAAAGTCAATTGCGGGCATTCGCGATGCAGCAAGTAAAGGAGCGCAACTTGTTGTACTTCAAGAATTACACCGTAGTTTATATTTTTGCCAAACCGAAGACGTTGATGTATTTGATTTGGCCGAAACAATACCAGGCCCAAGTAGTAATATTTTAGGTGAACTCGCCAAAGAGCTCGGTATTGTGATTGTAGCGTCATTATTTGAAAAACGTGCTACGGGCCTTTACCACAATACCGCCGTGGTGCTTGAAAAAGACGGCAGCATTGCAGGTAAATACCGTAAAATGCATATTCCAGACGACCCTGGGTTTTATGAAAAGTTTTACTTTACTCCTGGTGACTTAGGCTTTGAGCCTATTCAAACCTCTGTAGGTAAACTAGGTGTACTGGTATGTTGGGATCAATGGTTTCCTGAAGCCGCGCGCTTAATGGCAATGGCCGGTGCTGAGCTTTTAATTTACCCAACAGCCATTGGCTGGGACCCTCGCGATGATAAAGACGAGCAAACCCGCCAAAAAGATGCTTGGGTTATTTCACAGCGAGCGCATGCGGTTGCTAATGGCGTTCCGGTGATTAGTTGTAACCGTGTTGGCCTTGAGCGCGACCCGAGCGGTCAAAGTGACGGTATTCAATTTTGGGGTAACTCGTTTATTGCAGGCCCTCAAGGTGAAATGTTGGCAGAGGCTGATAACCAAAATGAGCAAATATTACTGGTAAAACTTGATCAAAAACGCAGCGAGAACGTAAGACGTATCTGGCCGTATTTACGCGACCGTAGAATTGATCATTATCAAGATTTAACAAAAATTTACCGTGACTAAATAATAGTGTGGCTCTTACTCGTTAAGAGCCTAATTTAATGGAGTAATTAATGGCGTTTGAGCAATGGGCAGCCTTGCCTTGGGTAAAATCTCAAAAAGATAAAATTCAATGGGGCGAACTTTTAGGCAGTGGCTTAAGCATTGCTATTGCACAAGGTGTAAAACAGCAAGATAACTTGGTGTTAATTGTTACCCCTGATACACCAAGTGCTCTGCGCCTTGAAACAGAATTAGAGTACTTGCTGCCTGATAACCCAGTGATGATATTTCCGGATTGGGAAACATTGCCTTATGATCACTTTTCACCCCACCAAGATATTATTTCAGCGCGCTTAGCAACACTCAATACACTGAAAAAAGAGCAACAAAGCGTGCTCATTGTGCCGGTATCAACCTTGATGCTGCGTACTGCCCCAGCATCATTTATATACGGCTCAACGCTGAACTTTAAAGTAGGCGATAGATTAGACACCCATGCCCTGCGAGAAAATTTAGAGCAAGCGGGTTACTTACATGTGCAACAAGTCATGGAACATGGCGAATATGCCATACGCGGCTCTATTGTTGATTTATACCCCATGGGGAGTAAGCATCCATTTAGGCTCGACTTTTTTGATGATGAGCTAGATACCATCCGTTTATTTGATGTGGAAACACAACGCTCAGACGAAAAAGTTGAAAAAATTGAGCTACTGCCTGCTCATGAGTTCCCTACTAACGAATCAGATATTGAACGCTTTAGAATAAACTATCGTGAAAAGTTTGGCGCAAGCGCAGAACAAGACTCTGTCTATATGCAAGTTAGTAAAGGTAATTGGCCTGGAGGTATAGAGTATTACATGCCGCTGTTTTTTGAAGGCTTGGCGACTATTTTTGACTACTTGCCTGACTCAACAACCGTCATGCAGTTAGGGGATTTAGAGCATGCAGCGGATAACTTTTGGCACGATGTTAATGTGCGTTATGAGAACCGCCGTGTAGATCCTCTGCGTCCACTATTACCGCCCGATGAATTATATCAGCCAATTAATGAGCTGTTTTCCAATTTAGGCAATTATGGACGCATTCGCCTATCGCAAGCAAAGCTAGGCACCAAAGCAGGTAATAAAAACCTCGCAGTTAATGAATTGCCCAATGTACGCATCGATCATAAACAACATCAACCCTACGATGCATTTATAAATTATGTGGCAGAACAAAAAAGAAAAAAGGCCGAGTTGTCATCAGTGTTGAGTCAGACGGTCGACGCGAATCATTACTGAGTATATTAAAACCTAGCGGCTTAAAATTTAAAGAATTTGATAGTTTTGAGCAGTTTACCAACAGCAGTAATGACGTTGGTTTAATTGTCAGTCCGCTTGAGCAAAGTGTAGTGCTTAGTACTAAACCAAGCTTGAGCATTATTACCGAGCAAGAATTGCTTGGGATCAAAGTATCACAACGCAGACGTCGTAAGCACAAGTATGAAGCAAGCCAAGACGCGCTAATTCGTAACTTAGCAGAGCTTAAAGAAGGTCAACCGGTTGTGCACCTTGACCATGGTGTGGGCCGTTATCAAGGGCTGCAAACGATTGATGCCGCCGGTGTGGTGACTGAATTTGTAACAATTACTTATGCAGGTGAAGCAAAGCTTTATGTGCCGGTATCGGCACTTCATATGCTTAGTCGTTACTCAGGCGGTGAAGAGGCCAGTGCGCCACTGCATAAACTCGGCTCTGATGCCTGGGATAAAGCGAAAAAGCGCGCCGCCGAAAAAGTACGTGATGTAGCCGCAGAGTTACTCGACATATATGCACAACGCCAAGCTAAGCCTGGTAATAAGTTTACGCTTGATGGCCAAGCCTATCGCCAATTTAGCGATAGCTTCCCGTTTGAAGAAACGGATGATCAACGTAACGCCATTGAAGCGGTACTTGGTGACATGCAGTCAAAACAAGCCATGGATCGCTTAGTATGTGGTGATGTAGGTTTTGGTAAGACCGAAGTAGCTATGCGTGCAGCCTTTGTAGCAGTTAACGATAATAAGCAGGTGGCTATTTTAGTCCCTACCACCCTACTTGCTCAGCAACACTACGATAATTTTAAAGACCGCTTTGCTGATTTTCCAATTGAAGTGGGCGTGCTGTCGCGTTTTAATTCGACCAAAGAGCAAAAAGAAACCCTGGAAAGAATGAGTGATGGCAAGCTAGATGTGGTTATTGGCACTCATAAATTGATTCAACAAGATATCAACTTTAAAGATTTAGGCCTGTTAATTGTTGATGAAGAACACCGATTTGGGGTTCGTCAAAAAGAAAAAATTAAAGCCCTGAGAGCTGATGTAGACATACTCACTCTTACCGCAACCCCTATTCCGCGTACATTAAACATGGCGATGAGTGGCATGCGTGATCTATCAATTATTGCCACTCCACCGGCTAAACGTTTAGCGGTTAAGACCTTTGTACGCCAACGCGACGAAGAACTTATTCGCGAAGCGGTACTGCGTGAAATTAAACGCGGCGGCCAAGTATACTTTTTACATAACAACGTAGAAACCATTGAACGTGTCGCTCAAGAAATTAGCGAATGGGTGCCTGAGGCAACAGTAACCTCTGCACATGGGCAAATGCGAGAGCAAGAGCTTGAGCAGATAATGACCGACTTTTATCATCAAAAATACAATGTCCTTGTGTGTACCACAATCATTGAAACCGGTATTGATGTGCCCACAGCAAACACCATAATTATGGATAGAGCCGATAAACTTGGTCTTGCTCAACTACACCAATTACGCGGACGTGTAGGTAGAAGCCATCACCAAGCCTATGCTTATTTACTTACCGGTAACCCTAAGGCACTCTCTAAAGATGCGAAAAAACGTTTAGACGCGATTGCCTCATTAGAAGATTTAGGCGCTGGCTTTGCCTTAGCAACTCATGATTTAGAAATTCGTGGTGCGGGTGAGCTATTAGGGGATGATCAATCAGGGCAAATGCAGACCATTGGCTTTAATTTGTATATGGAAATGCTTGAACAGGCCGTTAACGCACTTAAAAATGGTCAAGAGCCAACTCTTGAAAATCTATTACAAAAACAAACAGAAGTAGACTTAAAGCTACCGGCTCTGTTGCCAGATGATTATATTCACGATGTTAACGCGCGTTTAGGTATGTACAAGCGTGTAGCAAGTTGTGCTAGTCTTGCTGATATTGATGAGCTGCAAGTTGAATTGATAGACCGCTTTGGTTTATTACCCGATGCAGCTAAAAACTTGTTTAGCTTACAACAACTAAAAATGCAGACGAGTAATTTAGGCATAACAAAAATTGAAGCTAACCCGAAAGGGGGTTACTTTGAGTTTAGTCAAAATACTAAGGTTAATCCTAGCTTCATTATTGGTTTGATACAAAGTGCGCCGCATATCTACAAGATGGATGGCGCAAATAAATTACGCTTTGTCATTAGCGAGGCAAATGCCCGTGAACGCTTAAAAATGATCACTGCTATGATTGCAGATTTCGAAAAAAAGGTTAGCCATTAATGTTGCTGAAAAAATCGCTGGTTATTTTATGCTGCTTGTTCAGCAGTACTGCATTTGCAGAGCGCTGGTTTGAAGTAGAGGTATTGATATTTAAACAACGCCCTGCCCCATATCTACAAGAAGACTTTAGCTTAAAGCACGATGCCTTAGAAGATAAAAACACCTTAGATTTACTAAGCCCAGTTTATAAAAACCAAGCAATGGACGCGTGTATAAACGGCGATCCGCGTTTTCAAACACGTACCTTTGCTGACACCTTAGTTAATTCAAACCCACAGTCAGCAGCGTGTAACGACAGCATTGATTATGTAAAAAGTTACGATGTGCTACCAGTAACCCCTCAGGCACCAGCACTAGAGACGATGGAGCAAACTTACCTGTTAGCCCCTGAGCAATTGCAGTTCGAATCGCAACGTCAAGCTTTAAACCGCAAAGGGCTTACTCCTTTATTACATACCGGTTGGCGATTTGAAGGTGCGAGCAAATCACGTTCGCCTAGCATACACTTGTTTGCAGGCAGCCAATTAAAGAACAATATAAACACCGCGATTAGTTACGCCAATTCTGATTTTATTAGCTTGATAAATACGCCTGAGCCACTATTTATCGAAACTCAATCTCCCGAAATGAAATGGGAATTAGATGGGCTATTTAAAATACACTTGCGCCATTACTTATTCATTAATGCACACTTTGATATTAGTGAAAAACGTGACAACGGAGAGCTAGAGTCAGCCCGTTTTTCACAGTTTAGACGGGTGTTTAGCGAAGATATTCATTACTTTGATCACCCTCGACTGGGGATGATTGTACAAATTCGAAAATTTAATCATTAACGGTATTTACTCTAAGGAAAATAACAATGAAAAAACTACTAATAATTGCTGCAGCACTGAGTCTTGCGGCTTGTTCGAAAGTAAGCTTGGAAAATTACGAAAAAATTAAAATCGGAATGGACAAAACTGAAGTTGAAGCCATTTTAGGTAGTGCTGATAATTGTGTAGAAAAAACACTGCATACTAGCTGTACTTGGGGTGATGACGCTAAAAACATCGAAATTACCTTAGTATCAGACAAAGTAACGCTATACAGCAAAAAAGGGCTAACAGATAAGTAAGCTAGTTAAGGTTAAGAAATAAAGGAATAACGTATGTTATTCCTCTTTTTTAGCGTCACTGGTGTAAATCAGCTCTATATTGACAATTTTACTGCGATTTAAAGTGATTTTGTAGCGTTGATACAGTGCATTATCAGATTCGGTTAGAACTAATACCATATTTAATTGGTAGCGTCTTTCGACTCCCTGTTTAGAAATTTTATTATTTTCTAAATGGTAGAGTTTCCCCTCCCCCTTTTTTAAATAACGTGCAAATGGCGCAAGATTAAATTGCAGTGTTTGCTGTAAGCTATCGTAGCCTGGCAAAAATTCTTTAGCACTGACCCGCGTTTCACTAGCAAAATGCAGCCATTGCGCCGCCTGTTTATTTTGCTGACGACGCTTAGAGAAAATTTTCCTCACTTCTTTAGGAATTTTTTTAAACCGCGTGTATTCTAACCAAATAAACTGACTGGCTACTTTATCTTTTGTAATACTGTTTTTAAAAATAAAGCGCCATTTTGGCCGCCCCCGCACAATAGCACGCCAAATAATACGGGTAATATCTTCTTTAAATATTTCTCTCAGCCCGTAAATAACCCCTAAAATTAAAATCAATGAAGCGGTTATTTCAGTAAAGGTAGAACGCGCATTTAAAATAACCACCATTACAAAAGCCATTATAACGGCCGTTACAGAGCCTTTTACCAAACGTTTTAAATAGCTATTAAGATAGCGTGTTTGGCGCTGTAAAATCACTCCATGCTCTATTAAACGCTGGAGTAAACGCATCTTATTAGTAATTCTATTGGCGTCTTTAAGTGTTGAATCAGAATTATATTGCTGCTCTGCTCGATACTCACTCTCTGACTTACAAAAGTTTAGTAAGTCATTTCGCTCTTTAGCGTGATCGCTACTACGCGGGCCTTCATCAAGCAGCTTTAAAAAAGTTTGTTCAATTTGCCAGCTTAGGTAGTTATCAGCATTAGTATAAAACGGGATCAACTTTTCGTTATCTGGGGTGTAACGTCTGAGTTTTCGAAGTAGGCTTTGGCTTTGCTCGCAAAGCTCCATTGCACGTTGGTAAAATTCATCGCTTTCTTGAATTTTTAACGCATCTTTAATATCAGCATCAATAGCAAGGCGTACTTGATAACAATATAAATTTAGATTTTGTCGGTAGTCTTGTTGCTCACCTTTGTTTTTACTCACAAAGCGGCTTCGTACCAATGGAAGGTGGATATTATTAGCGTTGTAGGCTATAAAAGATTTAAATTGGTTATTAAAGTAAGACTCTTCGCTAAGGGTTTGTGCATTAATACCCATCTCGTTTGGGATAGAAAAATAGAGATCGAGACGCTGCTCTGCACGCGGTGATAATTGCGGTTCAATAACAAACGATAAATTTTCGTCTTGCTTTAACAATGATGCCTCCTAGGGTCTGATATTCAAGTTTACGTGCCTCTTTAATTTTGTTCAACAAAAAAGGCCTAGTAAAAACTAGGCCTTTTAGCAATTCTAATTAGTTAAAATTAGAATTTAACGTTTACGCTTGCAAAGAAACGACGACCTAACACATCGTAAGTGTACGGGTCAGTGTTTGAGTCGTTGTTACCAGTGTAGTAAGGAGGCTGTTTATCGAACAAGTTGTTTACACCTGCTGAAAGAGAAACAGTATCGTTTACTAGGTAGCTACCACTTAGGTCACTATAGATAACTGATGGTGTTGTAGGTGCATAACACGTGTCTTTATTTAGACATGCGTAGCTGTCCATACCCGCGATGTAACGCATTTGGTATTGTGCATCCCAGTTGTCACCTGACACATTAATGGTTAGGTTTGACTTAAGATCTGCATAACCACCAGTACCAGAAGTAATTACACCGGCGTAATCAACTGGAGAACCCGTTACTGCAACTACATACTCTTCTAAGTATGTTGTGTCTAAGCCTGCTTTCCAGTTAAGGCCTGCAGCTTCAAAGCTGTATGCTAGGTTTAAATCAACACCCGATGTTTTTTCAGAACCTACGTTTTGTAACTGGTTATTAAATTTAACACGGCCAGTTGCATCCATTGAAACACCCGCTGACTTACAAAGTGCTGTGCTAGAATTTGCTGGGTTATTTAGACACTGTTCAACAATGTATTGACTATCAACTTGTGTGATCGCATTTTCAATGTCAATCTCATAGTAATCAAGTGTCATTGAGAAACCATCAAACCACTGTGGCTCATAAACAATACCGGCAGTTAAAGTATCAGCTTCTTCTGGTGTTAATGCATCATTACCACCGACTGTTACTTCTGCTTGTTCTTGTGCACCTGGGAAATCAATTTGATCAAACGATGGTGAATTACCTGAATATAACTCAGAAACCGTTGGTGCACGGAAAGCTGTTGAAACAACACTACGTAACATTAATTCATCATTTACTTTCCAAGTAAGACCTAGTTTCCATGTCTCATCAGAACCAAATGTACTGTAATCGAATGCACGAATTGCTGCGCTTAGCTCAACATTTTGTGCAAGAGGTGCATCAGCTAGTAGAGGAATAGCGAACTCAACATAGGCTTCGTTTACATCAAAACCACCTGCAGTTGGCTCAACCATAGGGTCGTTTGCAAGGCCTTGCGCTGTTAATGAATCTGGCGTAAACCATGCTTTTTCTTGACGACGCTCTACACCCGCTGCAAATGCAGCATAACCTGCTGGTAATTCAAACATTTCACCTGAAACAGACGCTGCTAATATGAATAATTGGCTGCCACCGTTGTTAACTTCTGTGTAAACATTTTTGCGGAAATCTTCAGATACCCATGCAGCTTGATCTAATGGGTTGAATTTGCCTTCAGTGATTTGATCCTGAATGGCACCCATGTTGTGAAGATTACTTAACTTATCAACTGAGTCGTTACGACCGAAGTTAGCTGATACGTCCCAAGAATAATCACCCACAAAACCTTCTGCACCTACTACAGCACGAACAGTATCAACTGACTGTTCAAAGTAACGCGCGCCAGTGTCTGACATACGACGACCGTAAGAAATTGCATCACCATTTTTGTAATTCGTTTCTTGTGTGATGTAGTTACCATCAGCATCTTTATCTAAGTAGCCGTCACCATTTAAATCAACACGATTATCATAGCTTTGAGTTAATAGTGAGTCACCCATATTCTCTGTATTGTACTCAAAATCAAACCATACTGGCTGTGGTGCCATTTGCTGCTCTGACCAACGCTTTGTATAAGTAAATTCAGCAAATACGCTTGTGTCATCAGATAGTTCGTATGTAGCGATACCTGTTAAGTTTAAACGCTCCATTGGCGTGTAAAGGTAGCTTGCTGGTGAGTAGTTATAAGCATCTTCATTAGTATAACGATGGTAATCACCACCACGCCCTGTTACACCATTATCATCGATAAGAGAAACTGTTGTATCTTCGCCTTTAGCGTTTACAGTTGTGCCTTTTTCACCGTTACCGTTCCAAATATGACCGCCTTCATTGTATGAAGAACCTGTACAATATAAGCCGTTTGCACCTTCAGCAATTGGACAGTTTGAGTAATCACGATCAGCTTGAGATGCTTTACCACGGTCAGTGTACTGCATGCCGATAACAATATTACCTTTGTCGAATGAGCTGCCTACAGTGAAATCTATAGAATTTTCTGTTGCGTCGCCTTCGCCTGTAATTGCAGTGTTGACGTTCATGTCTAGACCTTCAAAATTATCTTTTAAGATAATATTTACTACGCCTGCAACCGCATCAGTACCGTATACAGCAGATGCACCATCTTTAAGTACTTCTACTTGCTTAATCATTGAAACTGGAATGGTGTTTAAATCAACCGTTGATGCTGCACCAGTACCTGATGCAATCATACGACGACCATTAACAAGTACTAATGTACGGTTAGCACCCAAGCCACGTAAATCGATACGTGCATTACCACCTGAACCATTATTAACACCAGGGTTGGTCATTGCACCGCCTGTAGCGGTCATTTTTTGTAAAACGCTATCAATACTTGTTGCACCCATAGCTTGGATGTCATCAGCACCGATAAGTGTAACTGGGCTTGCGTTTTCCATATCTGAACGCTTGATACGAGAGCCCGTTACTTGAATTTTTTCAATTGACTTTGCTGCTTCGTCTGCAGCTAAAACCTGAACACTTGAGAACATTGGGATTGCTGCAATTACAGCTAAACCAAGAGTTGATTTTTTCATGGATGAACCCTACTTGTTGAAAATTTACCTGAATTGGTAATGCCCACTTTTATGAGAATTTTGAGTGAGCGGGAGCAACTTAGGCGCCTTTAACTGAACGAAAACTTAACGTAAGACCAATTAAAGAGCAGCTCAATTTCTGTATGATTAAAAAAGGTACAGGTGTTAATGGTTGTTTCATTGTTAACCAATAAAAACAGATGCAAATCAAATACTAAACGAAAAACAATCACACAAAAAACACAGATGAAATCAAATAGGTAGAGTTTGTAATTAAATGTAACTATCGGGATAATGTGCCTTAAATAGGAAAGTTAACATGTTAATCACAGCTCGTTATTAAAACGGTAAAACTAGGTGTTAATTACTAACCATATTTATGCAAGGAGATTGTTTATTTAGTCTGAAATTTTTTGTTATAAGTTTTAATCATGCAAATTTTATGTGTATTGAGAGTTTCAGACTGGTTACAAGTTAAAGCAAAAACTGCCATCAAAGTGGGTCCATTAGATAAACCCACCTATAAATGATATGGGTGCTTTATTGCATGTATGAGCACAATTAAATAAGTAAGCCCATCAGCACTAAAGCTATTAAACTTGAAGATAAATAGGTTTCTTGTGATCAGTTAGGGTGGTTATTTTAATTGACGTGCTTTAACTGCAGATAACTATTGAGTGTGAGATAGGTGATATTTTGCTTTGCCACTATAATGCTATGGGAATGGCACAGTTAAAAGCCGCACCTGAATAGAATATCTTTAATAGGTAACGTTAAAAAAGTATTCAACATTTTCGCTTGTGGCGGTGTTTGTATCGACAGTAGTAAGAATAAGCTTCCACACCATGTTTTTTTCTGAGCAAATCCCAACCATAGTATTTGCTAACCAAATATGACCCTGTTTAGTAAACTGCACCGGAATGTAGCCCATATACATAGTTACTCCCTCTAACTTAGCCGCTGTTATTGTTACGCCAGCCGGTAACTGTGCATAAATTGAAAACGGTGTTTCCGGTGATAGGGTTTCCTCGCTCAGCCACACTTTAACTTGATTTGCAAAAATACAGGGGGCGTTATTTTTACACTCGGTTTGTGATTGGCTTACTTTTGGTGTTGATCCAGAAAAGTCACAACCTAGTAAGAATAGTAGAAAAGAAAGTAAACATACTCTATATATATACATGCAGGTTCTCAAAGTATCTAATGTATTAGTCCAACATTTGGACACGTTGGTTGATTATCGGCTTTAATGGGCAAGTAAGGTACAAATCACCTCAAAAAATAGACAGCAAGTTAATAAAGTTTGATTGATGTCATATTATTACGCAATTGACCTATCTTTTTAAGGCCAAAAAATTTATCATTTCAACCGCAAAAAAAAACAAGTATTTCTTGAGATTATTATCTTTAACAACCACATATTGTGGGTTTTAGATAGTATACTTTGGAATAGTAGTAGGTCCTACTTTTACAAGTGGGTAATTCATTTCTAAACGCATTTATTGCAGCGGAAGCCAGAAAATGAGCCAAACAGTAGCATCACAAACTGAGTACAATTATAAAGTTGTACGCCAATTCGCTATTATGACAGTGATTTGGGGCATCGTTGGCATGGGTATTGGGGTTCTGATTGCTGCCCAACTAGCTTGGCCAGCACTTAACTTTGACACACCATGGTTAACTTACTCTCGACTTCGTCCGTTACACACGAACGCAGTAATTTTCGCATTTGGTACAAGTGCTCTTTTTGCGACGTCTTATTACGTCGTACAACGTACCTGTCAAACGCGCCTTCTTTCAGATAAATTAGCCGCCTTTACCTTTTGGGGATGGCAGCTAGTGATTGTTCTTGCAGTAATAACACTTCCTATGGGTTTAACAAGCTCAAAAGAGTATGCAGAACTTGAATGGCCTATCGATATCTTAATTGCCATCGTTTGGGTCACATACGCTATCGTCTTTATGGGTACTATTGCTAAACGTAAAGTAGCGCATATTTACGTGGCTAACTGGTTCTATGCAGGCTTTATAATTACTGTTGCGGTATTACATATTGTAAATAGTATGGCTGTGCCTGTATCGCTAACTAAGTCATACTCTATTTATGCTGGTGCTGTTGATGCGATGGTTCAGTGGTGGTACGGTCATAATGCCGTTGGCTTCCTATTAACAGCTGGCTTCTTAGGTATGATGTATTACTTTGTGCCAAAGCAAGCGGGTCGTCCAGTTTACTCATACCGTTTATCGGTTGTTCACTTTTGGGCTCTTATCTCGCTTTACATTTGGGCAGGTCCTCACCACCTTCACTACACTGCACTTCCTGATTGGACGCAAAGTTTAGGTATGGTTATGTCTATTATCTTATTTGTACCGTCTTGGGGTGGCATGATCAATGGTATTATGACACTTTCAGGTGCATGGCATAAGCTACGTACTGACCCAGTTTTACGTTTCTTAGTGGTTTCATTGTCTTTCTATGGTATGTCGACGTTTGAAGGCCCAATGATGGCAATTAAATCTGTAAATGCGTTATCGCACTACACAGATTGGACTGTAGGTCACGTACACTCAGGCGCATTAGGTTGGGTTGCAATGATTTCTATCGGTGCTATTTACCACCTTATCCCAGCGTTATTCTCACAAGGTCGTATGTACAGCATTAAATTAATCAATACACACTTCTGGTTACACACAGTGGGTGTTGTTTTATACATTGTTGCAATGTGGATTTCAGGTGTAATGCAAGGTCTAATGTGGCGTGCAGTTAACTCTGACGGTACATTAATGTACAGCTTTGTTCAGTCGTTAGAAGCCTCTCATCCTTTCTACGTTATGCGTTTCTTAGGTGGTGTTTTCATCGTCGCAGGTATGCTGATTATGGCTTATAACGTTTATCGTACAGTTTCAGCGAAAAATAATTCGCTAGAACTTGATGAACAAGCGCAGTTAGCATAACGGAGTCAGATAATGAGCAATAAAAATTCGCAAAATAAACACGAAATTATCGAGAAAAACATCGGCCTTATGGCTATCTTGACTGTTTTCGCAATCAGCTTTGGTGCATTAGTAGAAATTACCCCGCTAATGTTCCAAGACGACACAACTAAACCCGTTGATGGGTTACGCCCATTAAACGCGCTTGAATTTGAAGGTCGTGACATCTATGTACGTGAAGGCTGTGCTAACTGTCACTCACAAATGATTCGTCCATTTCGTGATGAAGTTGAGCGTTACGGTCACTACTCGGTTGCGGGTGAGTCAGTATGGGATCACCCATTCCTTTGGGGTTCTAAACGTACTGGTCCTGACTTAGCACGTGTAGGTAAACGTTACTCAGATGACTGGCATTATGCGCACTTAGTTGATCCACGTGCTGTGGTTCCTGAGTCGAATATGCCAGGCTTCCCTTGGTTAGCAGAGAACACGCTCGATACAAGCTTAACTCTGAAAAAGCTACAAATTTTCCGTGACACGTTTGCTATTAACCCAGAAAACCCAAAACACCCGGGTTTAGGTTATGGCAGTGACGAGGAATTAATCGCTGACATTGCTAAAGTTGACGCAATGAATGACGGTAAAGGTGCAACAGAAATGCAAGCCCTTATTGCTTATTTGCAACAACTTGGCACACATTTGAAGTAGATTATTATGGACTACGGGACATACAGAGGCATTTTGACTCTGGTAATTTTAGTATTATTTATTGTGATTGTTGGATGGGCATATAGCAAGCGTAGTAAAAGTCGTTTTAAAGACGCTGCTAATGTCATCTTTGAAGATGAAAAAAAACACAACAATACACTCTCTAACGAGGAAAAGGGGTCTGAGAAATGACTAGCTTTTGGAGTATATGGGTTATTGTATTAACCCTTGCATGCTTAATCATTATCTTTGGTCTACTAGTTTGGAACTTAAAAAACTATGTAGGCGTAAAAGAAGGTGAAAGCTGTGGACATGAGTTTGACGGCATTGAAGAATTAAACAATCCACTACCAAAATGGTGGACTTACATGTTCTTCGCAACGTTTGTATGGTCTGTTTATTACCTAGCAGCTTACCCAGGTTTAGGTAATTGGGAAGGCTTGGCAAAGTGGACTAGCTCAAATCAAGGTGTTACCTCTTTAACTGAATCGAAAGAAGCAGTCATTGATGCTAAAGAAGATGGCCGCTTTGTAAAGCTAGATGCAGAATACCGCGCTGCTGAAGAGCGTTTTGGTCCGATTTTTAATGAATTGGCAAAAACCCCTGTTTTAGAATTAGTTGACTCTAAATTAGCGGGTGATGCAGCTCAGCAAATCGCTCTTGAAAATGGCACTAAACATGAACAAACGCAGGGTCAATTAGCAGTTGAAATTGGTCAACGCTTATTTGCTCAAAACTGTGCGCAATGTCATGGCTCTGATGCTCGTGGTGGTACTGGCTTCCCTAACCTAACAGATAACGACTGGTTATATGGCGGTACACCTGACAAAATCAGAGAAACGTTACTTTTAGGTCGTGTTGCAGCAATGCCGCCTTGGGGTGATGCATTAGGCGAGCAAGGCGTTAAAGAAATGACCGCTTACGTACTTAGCCTATCTGGTCGTACTGTTAACCAAAAAGACGCTGAGGCAGGTAAAGCGAAGTTCGCGATGTGTGCAGCATGTCATGGTGCAGATGGTAAAGGCTCAGTTGCGCATAACCTACCGTTTGGTGCACCAAATCTAACTGATAACATTTGGTTATACGGTGGTTCTCAACGTGCTGTTGAAGAAACACTTAACCACGGTCGTGCTGGTGTAATGCCTGCATTTAAAGAGATTTTAGGCGAAGACAAAATTCACCTATTAACTGCTTACGTTTACAGCTTATCGCAAGAAAAATAACGATAAAGTTAACAAAACGTTTCAGTTTTAATCTTTTTATTTCAATAGATTAATACAGATCAAAAAAGCCTCCACTCGGAGGCTTTTTTTAGTCTTTTTCTTTTATTTATTATAATATAGCTGCACATTCATCAATTTTAGAGCAACTATGCAACCGACTCCGTGGTATAAAAATTTTTGGCCTTGGTTTTTAATCTTCTTCCCTCTAGCTGCAATTATTGGCTGCATTAGTTTATTTATTACAGCTATAGGTAACGGTCCAGATATGGTTGTGGACGATTACTATAAAAAAGGCAAAGCAATCAACTTAGAACTAATCAAGTTTGATAAAGCAAAAGCCTTGTATCTGCATGGTGACCTAAATGTATCTGATGAGCGAGTAAGCTTTAAATTTACTAAAGGCGATACCAGTAATATCCACGCACTAAAATTGTCATTTTTCCACCGTACTATTAAAGCCCACGATTTTGAAGCTACTCTCACTCCAAATGCTAATCAAGAGTTTACTGCATTATTAGAAAGCTACACGGCTGGTGCTTACTCAGTGTTTATTGAACCCGTTGATGCTAGTTGGAAAATGAAAGAAAGTGTCACTTTACCAACCACAACCACCGTTTTAGTTACTCCTAACTATAAGTAGTATTTAGTATGTCTAAAAATTGCTTTCATTGTCTTGAAAGTGTGCCTGCTGGGTTTAGCGCACATGTAGTTATAGACAATACATCTCAGCCAATGTGTTGCATTGGCTGTCAGGCTGTTGCACAGAATATCATTGACCAAGGAATGACCGATTACTACAAATACCGCACTGTTAGCGCTGGTAAAGTAGAACAACTGGTTCCTGAACAGCTCGCTTTTATTAAAAGCTATGACAATGAAGATATTCAAGATGAGTTTATTAGCACCCATAACGACAGCTCTGAGGTACTACTGAGTGTTGAAGGTATAACTTGCGCTGCCTGTGCTTGGCTTATTGAAAAGCAATTATTAAACCTTAAATCAGTAAAACGCGTTGATGTAAATACCTCAACAAACCGCGCCATGATCCACTGGGATAAAAACGCCACGCCTTTAAGTGAGCTAATTACCTCACTGGCTGAAATAGGTTATAAAGCGTACCCATTCCAATCAGATTTAGAAGCCCAGCAAAAACAGCAAACTGCCAAAGCGTATATTCGTCGTCTCGGTGTTGCAGGTTTGATGACCATGCAAGTGATGATGTTTGCCTTTGCAATGTACTTTGGCATGTTCTCTGGAATGGACAGCAATTTTGAACAGTACTTTAGATGGATCAGTTTAATTCTCGCCACCCCCGTTATTCTATACAGCGCCCTGCCCTTTTTAAGTAATGCAATTAATGGCTTAAAAGCAAAACAGCTGAATATGGACTTGCCAGTATCATTGGCTATTTTTGGTGCTTATGGCGCTAGCTGTTATGCCACAGTAATGGAAGTAGGCGAAGTTTACTTTGAATCTATTTGTATGTTTACCTTTTTACTCTTATTAGGTAAATACTTAGAGTTTAGAGCGCGTTTAAAAGCCAGTGAATTTACTGCTAACTTGCAAAAGTTGTTACCACTTACTGCGCGTACGCTCGATGAACACGGTAATGAGCACATCATTGCCGCCAAAAAACTCAAACTTAACGATATTGTGTTAATAAAGGCAGGCGAAACCATTCCTGCTGATGGCATATTAGTTAAAGGCAGTACCAGTGTTGATGAGTCGATGATGACCGGCGAACATCAACCAGTACGAAAGTATATTGATCATAACGTATATGCAGGCACGGTTAATCATGATGGTATAATTGAAATAAAAATCAATAAGCTCGGCCAAAACACCCTGCTTAATCAAATTATTCGCCTGCAACATAATGCCCTGACAAAACGCCCAAGACTGGTTGAAATTACCGATAAAGTGGCGCAGTGGTTTGTTGCTGTATTACTGCTATTTGCTTCCATAACTGCGATTGGTTGGTATCAGGTAGACCCTGACGTTGCATTTTGGATCACTATTTCGGTGTTAGTGGCCACTTGCCCGTGCGCATTAAGTTTAGCAATTCCAACCGCATTAACCTGTGCTGTAGCAACCTTAACCCGCAAAGGCATATTAATTAAGCAAGCGCATGTGCTCGAAACCCTATCAAAGCTCACTTTATTTGCCTTTGATAAAACAGGTACGCTTACACAAGGTAAGTTTAGCCTCGACGTGGTTGACATACTTGATGATAACTACAGTAAAGAGCAAGTTCTTGATATTGCAGCCCAGCTTGAAAGTTATTCTGAACACCCTATTGCCAGTGCATTTAAGGAGTTTAAAGGACAGCGTAAATTTGACGATGTACAACTCCACCCAGGCATTGGGATCAGCGCTCAGTTTGATAATACGCATTACGCTATTGGTAAAAGTGGTTGGTTTGATACAAAGAAAACCAACGCACAGGCCACGCTTTACATAAACAAGCAGGCTGTTGCACGCTTTTACTTTGTAGATAAAGTTAAAGCCGATGCCGATAAGCTAATTAATGTTTTACAAGCGGCTAACCTTAGTTGCCATATGCTAACTGGTGATGCATCTGATGCGGGTGCCAAAGTCGCTAAAAAGTTAAAGCTTAACTCAGTGCAAGCCAGTTGCAGTCCAAAAGATAAACAAAATGCCGTTGATCACTGGTCATCGCAAGGTGAAATTGTTGCTATGGTTGGTGATGGCGTAAACGACAGCCCAGTATTTGCCAGTGCCCATTTATCTATCGCCATGGAAACCGGTGCCGATATATCTAAAAACAGTGCCGATGTTGTATTGCTTAACAGTGACTTAGCCTCCATCTCGCATTTATTAACCGTTGCCAAGCAAACACGACGTATAATTAAACAAAACCTAACACTTTCTTTATTATATAATGGCTCAATATTACCGCTTGCTGCTATGGGCTTAGTTGCGCCGTGGATGGCGGTTATTGGTATGTCTGCCAGCTCAATTATTGTGATATGTAATTCACTAAGGCTATTAAAGTTATGAGCATAATTTATATTTTAGTTCCTATTGCTATTTTGTTTGTATTAATTGCTATTGGCGTATTTTTTTGGGCTGTAAAAGGCGAGCAATTCTCTGATTTAAACAAGCAAGGCCACAGCATTTTGTTTGAAGACGACAAAGAGCAGCACAATAAAAGTAATGATTGACCCTATATTTGTTAGTGCTTTTTTAATGGGCTTAATTGGCAGTGGTCATTGCATTGCTATGTGTGGCGGGATTGCCAGTTCGTTACAACTTGCCAGCAATAAACGTCAAACATGGTTATATTCTGTTGCTTATAACAGCGGTCGAGCTTTAAGTTATATGCTAGCAGGAGCCCTTGTTGCGGGTATTAGTAGCCAGTTTGCCACGCAAAACTCTGCCTTTTCATTATTTTTGTCATTTTTAGCTGGTATTTTCATGTTACTGGTCGGCGTTTATATTATGCGCATAGCCGCCACCTTACAGTGGCTTGAAAAACTGGGTAAAACCCTTATTTGGCAGCACTTAATTAAACTTAATAAATATTTAATGCCCATTGATTCGCCTTTAAAAGCCCTTGGTTATGGCGCGTTATGGGGCTGGTTACCGTGCGGTTTAGTATACTCTGCACTTACTTGGGCAATGACCAGTGGCGACGCCCTCAATGGTGCTTTGGTTATGCTGGCATTTGCCCTAGGGACATTTCCTGCCATGATCACTTTAGGTGTGGCTGCACAAAAGCTAAATACGCTTTTTAACCACCCATGGACACGAATAACATTAGGCAGTGTTATCATTTGGTACGGTATCTACCTTCTGATCATTGCAACAGATAAGCTAGTGCATTAACATTGATAAATGTCGTGCATAGAAATTTAACGGATTGAACTTATGGATTTTTCTCAAAGTCGTGCTAAAGGTAATTGTGCTATTAGCTGTAATAACTGCAGTATTAGCCAGTTATGTTTACCATTTTCTTTAAATGGCCAAGAAATGGATAAACTTGATGAGATCATTGAGCGAAAAAAACCATTACACAAAGGTGACTACTTATTTGAATCAGGCGCGCCTTTAAATGCAATTTATGCGGTTCGTTCAGGCTCGTTTAAATCGTATACCTTGTCTGAGCAAGGCGATGAACAAATTACCGGTTTTCACTTAGCTGGCGACCTTGTTGGATTTGATGCCATTAACAAAATGCAGCATCAAAGCTTTTCTCAAGCACTAGAAACCTCAATGGTATGTGAAATCCCCTTTGATACCCTTGACGAACTTGCTGGTAAACTGCCTAAGCTACGCCAACAAATTATGCGCTTAATGAGTAGTGAAATAACCTACGATCAAGAAATGCTGCTATTACTTAATAAAAAGTCTGCCGAAGAGCGCCTAGCGAGTTTTATTTATAATTTATCAGAGCGTTTTGGTGAACGTGGTTTTTCACGTAAAGAATTTAGATTTACTATGACTCGCGGTGAAATTGGCAACTACCTTGGTTTAACTGTTGAAACCATTAGCCGTTTATTGAGCCGTTTTCAAAAGGCAGATTTAATCAAAGTAGAAGGTAAGTTTATTACTATTTTAGATAATGACGCGCTTGCGAAAACAGCTGCGATTGTAAAACCCCGTTAATAGATCAATAAATTGATATAGAACAATAATCTTAGTGCTACCCCTTTAACTGTTGTGTATTTGCGTTACACTAAATATATAACTGTTAAGTGAATGGAGTAGCACAATGGAAACGATTAAACGTATTATCGCGGTTATTGACCCAACTAAAGACGATCAAAATGCCCTCGCGCGTTCAATAGATTTAGCCAAAAAATCGGGTGCGAGCATTACCGCCTTTATGACGGTTTACGATTTTTCTTACGAAATGACCACTATGTTATCAGGCGATGAACGTGAAGCAATGCGTCAAGCCGTCCTCAAAGATCGCGAGCTATGGCTTAAAGATCTGGTCTCTCCTTATCAAAATATTAATATTGATACGCAAGTTATTTGGCATAATCGCCCATACGAGGCAATAATTAATACCGTTATCAATGATAAATACGACTTAGTTATCAAAGGTACGCATCAACACGGCGCACTAAAAGCGGTTATTTTTACTCCTACAGACTGGCACTTAGTAAGAAAGTGTCCAACGCCGGTATTATTTGTAAAAGATATGCAATGGCCAGCACAAGGTAATATTTTAGCTGCCGTAAATGCAGTCAGTGAAAATGAACAGCACCTCTCACTTAATAAGCGCATTATTAAAGATGCACAGTTTTTATGTGAACTCGCTAATGCTAAACTTAACTTAGTCAATGCTTACCCTGCTACACCGGTAAATATTGCCATAGAAATTCCTGAGTTTAACCCCGGGCTTTACAACGAATCAGTTAAAAAACATCATATTGAGTCAACTAATGAACTAGCTAATGAGTTTAACTTAACCTCTGAGCAGTGCTTTATAGAAGAAGGCTTGCCAGAAGATGTGATACCAGATGTTGCTAAACGTTTAAATAGTGAATTAGTGGTTATTGGCACTGTGGGACGTACCGGCTTAAGTGCAGCATTAGTAGGTAACACCGCTGAGCATGTTATTGACAGCCTTGATTGTGATGTACTTGCATTGAAACCTGACGGCTATGTAAGCCCCCTTGCAGAAAGTTAACGTTTGCTGTAGCTGTGATATTACATATGGCATATAATACGCCCCTTTATTTTTAGCAATTAATTTTGCCGTACTATTTATAAGGGGGCGTAGTGTCTCATTCTGCTCAAGCCAAAGCTCAACACAACTTAAATAAGCTTCAAAAGCGTTTACGCCGCCTCACAGGTCAAGCTGTCATGGACTTTAACATGATAGAAGAAGGCGACCGTCTTATGGTGTGCTTATCGGGCGGAAAAGACAGTTATACTATGCTCGATATGCTGCAACATTTACAGCGGGTTGCCCCTATTAAGTTTGAGCTTTTTGCGGTTAACCTTGACCAAAAACAACCAGGCTTCCCTGAGCATGTACTGCCTGAATACCTTGATAACTTAAATATTGAATATAAAATTGTCGAAGAAGATACCTACAGTATTGTTACCGATATTATTCCTGAAGGTAAAACAACATGCTCACTTTGCTCTCGTCTGCGTCGTGGTATTTTGTACCGCACCGCTAAAGAGCTAGGAGCCACAAAAATAGCTTTAGGCCATCACCGCGATGACATGATAGAAACCTTGTTTTTAAATATGTTTTACGGTGGCAAACTTAAAAGTATGCCGGCTAAGCTAATGAGTGATAACGGCGAGCACATGGTTATTCGCCCATTAGCATATTGTAAAGAAGCCGATATTAGCCAATACGCATTTAGCCAAGGCTACCCTATTATTCCGTGTAACTTATGTGGATCACAAGAAAACTTACAACGTAAGCACACTAAAAATATGCTAGCGCAATGGAATAAAGAGCACCCTGGGCGTATAGAAAGTATTTTTACTGCCATGCAAAATGTTGTGCCTTCGCATTTAGCTGATAACCAACTGTTTGATTTTGCAAATCTGCAAACCGGTGACGTTATTGATGGTGGCGACATTGCGTTAGATAAACCCGACATACCAAAAGCGCCGGTTAATCCTGAACAAGATGAAACAAACCAAGCAGATGTAGTTACTATTAACTTAAGCTAATTTTTAAGGGTTTGCAGTAATGCAAACCCTACACTCTGTTCTATGCTGCTACTTACCGGCAGCTAATCCTTGTAAAAACTCTAAACTCTGCATTTCTTGTTTATTCGCCTGATAAGGCAGCTGTTGTAAGCTATCGTAAGCAAAATCCTCAATAGTAAACTCACTTATTTCACTTTGTCCAAAGCTGTTACGCTCACCTGGGCTTGGCGACATACGTTCAATAACAAAGTCCCTCAACCGTAAGTCATTCGTTTGCTTAGGCAAAACAGACCAATGCGCTTTAAAATCAATTTGTTGGCTGCCTTCATTTAAACGTGCTTTAGCAACTAAATGTGCTAATGGCGAAGTTCCACTGTATAAGTTAGCTCTTAGACGATATAAGCCACTTTTTATCACTGTTAAGTTAGCAGGCACTATCATATTATCATTGCGTGGATACGCGTTATCAAAGCTAGTTAGGGTTGCACTAGGCGGCATATATTGTATTTGTGCCACCACAGGAACCATTTTACCCGCAATGTCTGCCTCAACTAATAATTGTAAATTGCGAGGGAAATCTTCTTCACCTTTAAACGTAATTGCCAGCTCATTGTCACGAGCAACACCGCTGTGTGTTTTTAACGGCTGTTTAGTATCAGTATTACTGAGTGCCACCTGTGCTTTGTCTAAATTTTGTGCACTTATGGTTAATTTAATCGCTTGCGGGTAGACATAGCGATATTGAGATAAACTTAAGGTTAACTCCCCGCCCTGCTCTCCCACTGGGCTACTAACCGGAAAAAACTGATTTGGCTTAAGCCGGTCTTCATCATATACCGTTAGAGGTTGCGAATATGGCGGAAATGCTAAGCTTTGCTGATATTGCTGCGCTACCGCCGATGCTGCTTTAGCTATATCTTCATTAAACTCATGCTGCTCTTCAGGCATTTTTTTTATGCTTGATTTAACTGCTGGTACCTCTGATTTTGCCGACATAGCCGCAAGTTCAGGTGTTTTATTATGCTCTTTAGCTGTTGTTTGCGAAGCTGAATAACTAGCATTACCTTGACGTAAAAACCACATCAAGCCGGCAACAATAATCACTAAAGCAATAACGTAGGATTTTTTCATTGTTATTTATCCTATAACATCAATTCGCAATAGCAGTTAATCATTGTTAGAGCGATAACCTGTTGCTATTTGCATTCAGGTTTTCTTACCTAAAAATAAATCACTGAATAAAGCGAATTAATATAAAAAGCGTGCAGCATATAAAGCCGCACGCACAATCACATTTATGGGATCACATTATATATAAGTGCTGATGCACTCAAATTATCTGAGCCTTTTACATAACGGTATTGTTTTTTCCAAAACCAGCTACCGGTGGTTTCATCTACAGTTTCATATCCTAATGTATCACCAGCTACGCTAATATTATTCATCGCCACCGTTACGTTACCTTGGCGCTGCGCTTGTTGAATTTCGTTATGGCTGTAGCTATTAGTCATCATTAAAGGATAATGGTATGGCATAAAGCTACTAACAGGATCACCTTGTGAAGTTAAACGCCCATTGGTGTCAATATTGGCACTACAACTACCAAATGAGCTTACCGAGCTTGCGCCACATGATGAGTGAGTAGCGACTACCGAATCATCGTTACCACGTAAAAAGCCTGCCGTTAAACCTAAGTAAGCATTACCATCGGCCACAAAACGTAATCGTGGTGTACGCGCATCAGGTAATGGCGCAATTCTGCGTGCATTATTAACTTTTAAATCGTGTAAAACACCTACCGCTTCATTAACCTCACTGCCTAGCCACCATGTTAATGCAGCATCAACTGCAAAATTCCATGATGCGCCGTTTAACGCGCTCACCGCTAAGTCGGCTAATTCACTGCCGCCACCAGCACCTGCTAAATCAAAGGTCGCTATAATATTAAGCGGTTTTAAACCCGCGTTTTCTAGCCAGTTTTCTTGGTTATCTATGATATATCGGGCAACTAAATCACCGGTTGAGTGGGTTACAAACACACAGCCTGGTTCGCATAGATTTGAACGAGAGATCTGTTGTAGCTTGGGCCATACCCAATCTGTGGTAATTTTGCCTTCTATTCGCTCATATGCAGGCCAATCAATACGCTCATCTGCACGATTCACCCAATAAGACTGCCAATAACTTTGACCGTCATTTACCACATCACTGCCTGCTTTATTAGTAAGCTGAGATACTTGCAAGCCATGAATTAAAACTACTTTATACTCTTTACTGAGCGCAGAAAAACTCATTAAGAGTCCTATTGCGGCTGCAAATAAAGTCGCGCGTTTAAATATGTGTGTGTTATTCATATTAATCCTTAACTGATTCAATATTTTTATTATGCTTAGCTTATTACACGCTGATGTCAGTGCATGATAAAAGCAATGCACTGACCAGTATTGGGAACAAACTCAAAAAATGCAACATTTTGTTATCATTTCCACCGTTAAAGCTAAACATCTGCACTAAAATACGACAAAAGCGCTAAACTATTGTGCTAAACAAAATAGCAATAAATACTTTTTTAAGCAGCTTCAACAAACTTTTCTTGGACTGCGATTAACTATTAAACAACACTACTTTTTATTGATGTAATAGCGTAAGTTAATTACACACGATGAAAACCAAGGAATTAAAATGATAAAAAAAATAATTTTTGGCAGTGTTTTATTTACTGCTATTTCAGCGCCTAGTTTTGCTAGTAGCATTAACACCCAACTTGAACATGCAACACAAAGCGTGAGTGAAAAAGTCATTACATGGCGTCGGCATTTGCATCAATATCCAGAGCTGAGTAATCGCGAATTTGAAACCGCGAAGTACATTACTAACCATTTAAAATCACTGGGTCTTGAAGTACAAACTGGTGTTGCGCATACCGGTGTTGTGGCTAAATTAAGCGGTGGTAAAAAAGGCCCTTTAATCGCCCTTCGTGCCGATATGGATGCTTTACCCGTTACCGAACAAGTTGATTTACCCTTTGCCTCTAAACAAACCTCAACCTATCGTGGTAATGAAGTAGGCGTTATGCATGCCTGCGGGCACGACACTCATGTTGCTATTTTAATGGCCGTAGCAGAATCACTGGTAAAAATTAAAGATCAGTTAGCGGGTGAAGTACTGTTTGTATTTCAACCGGCTGAAGAAGGTGCCCCCGAGGGAGAAGAAGGTGGCGCTGAGCTAATGCTAAAAGAAGGTTTATTTAAACAAAAACCTGAAGCGGTGTTTGGCTTACATGTCACCAGCTCACTTAATACTGGTCAAATTGGCTTTAGAGAAGGGCCACTAATGGCCAGTGAAGACTCTTTCACAATTAACGTAACGGGTCGTCAAACTCATGGCTCGCGCCCTTGGAATGGCGTAGATCCCATAGTTGCTTCATCACAAATTATAATGGCAACTCAAACAATCGCCTCACGCCAAGTTGATGTAACTAAAGCACCTTCTGTTATTTCGTTTGGCGCGATTAATGGCGGCATACGCTCAAATATAATCCCTGATAACGTCGAGCTAATTGGAACAATTAGAACCTTTGATCAAACTATGCGCGCCGATATTAAAAAACGTTTAGCTAAAACCGCTGAGCTGGTTGCCGAATCCGCTGGTGCAAAAGCCGACGTGCATATAGATCACGGTTACCCTGTAACAGTAAATAATATTGCACTGACTCAAAAAATGACCCCTACGCTTGCCCGTATTGCTGGCGCTGACAACATTATTACAACAGACTTGATTACCGGTGCAGAAGACTTTAGTTATTATGCGCTAGAAACCCCTGGACTGTTTTACTTTTTAGGTGTCACTCCAAAAGATCAAAACGCTAAAACGGCGCCAAGTAATCATTCACCTCAGTTTTATGTTGACGAAAATGCCTTACAACTTGGCGTAGAATCATTATCACAACTGGTCGTTGACTACTTACAATAACAACCCAGTATAACAAGCACAGGGCTAATAACCTGTGCTTATGTTATAGAGAGTGTTATTCAGCTAATATAAACCCCCAATCACTTACCTTTAATATCTAATGTAAATTCTCAACTTGGTAAGGACACCTCAATGACGGCAGAATATTTTAACTTTTTGAGCCTTATTGGCGTCGCATTTTTTGCAATTTCAGGTGCGTTATTAGGCCATGACAAAGACATTGGTGGATTTGGTGTTGTCGTTGTTGGCTCAGTCACTGCGTTAGGTGGTGGCACACTAAGAGACATTCTTCTTAACCAACCTGTATTTTGGATAGCCAACCCCGATTATTTATACGCTACCTATGGCGCTATTTTTGTCACCGTAATGTTTATTCGCCACTTACCCGATGTGTCTAACTATTACATGTTGCTGGTTGACGCCATTGGTATGGCTATTTTTAATGTGGTCGGTATTGAAAAAGCACTCATTGAAGGCACAACCATGGTGGTTGCGCTTACAATGGGAATGACAACGGGTATATTTGGCGGCTTAATACGTGATGTGATCTGTAGAGAAGTACCGCTGGTGATGCGCGAAGAACTTTACTCCACCGCGTGTTTTGCAGGAGGCTTAACCTATGCCACGCTATTTTTATTAGAAGCACCTTATTTATGGTGCATTATAGGTTCATTATTGGTAACCGTTTTCTAAGATTGGGCGCACTGCATTTTGGCTGGCAACCCAACGTTTTTAGAAAGCGAACCCGAAAAATAAACGATTAGTATAAGTATGGCTTTACACTAATCGCTCATACAAGCCTGACGCCCGTGATACACTTTTACCCATGGCCAGTTGCAGCACTTTTTTATCTGCCACCAGCTCAAAGGTATGCTTTGCCCGGGTAATTCCCGTGTACACTAATTGCCTATTAATACCGATACTCGCCTGCTTGAGCGGTGGTAATACCATCGCTGTATAACTGAACTCTGAGCCTTGGGATTTATGAATGGTCATTACATACACTTTATCGTGCGCCGGTAATCGTGCGGGCGAAAATGCCCGTTCATTGCCTTGCTCATCAATAAACAGTGCCTTGAGTTGACCGCTATCATCGGGCATTAAAATCCCTATATCACCGTTAAATAATTTTAGCTGATAGTCGTTTTGGCTAACCATAATTGGCATCCCTGTATAATGCCGCTGATTAGGGTTAACGCTTATTAAACCTTGCTGTTGCAATACCCGTTCAATACGCAGGTTTAAACTATTAACACCATAATCACCTTCACGAACCGCAGCCAGTAACTGATAACTGGCAAAAGCTGCATGTATTTGTGCAACACTGGCATCTTGGGCTATCAGTGTTAGGTAATTAGCATAATGACTTGCGGCACTATTTACTAACTTTTCAATCGGTGTGGAAACAAAATCATAGTCTAAAATAATATCGCTAAAATGCCCTTCGCTGCTTTGTTGTTCAACATAGTTTAATATTCCTCGGTTGTTGGTATTTACAGCCAGCGCCAATTGACCAATACCGCTTTTGGCATCAAACCGATAACTATGTTGTAAAAAAGCAATGCAGTCAGCGAGTTTAAACTCACTTTGAGTTTGCGCGTTGAGTTTAATGGCGCCATTAAAGCACAGCGTGTTCAATTGCTCGCAGCGTACTTTCGAATAATGTGGTGTTTGCCCAAGCACTAACCCTTGGCATAAATCACTCATTACGCTGCCAGTATCAACCGAGGCAAGTTGGTCTTTATCACCGAGTAAAATCAATCGTGCATGATCTGGCAAGGCCTCAATTAATTTAGCCATAAGTGATAAGTCGACCATGCTGGCCTCATCAATAATCAGCACATCAACATGCAGCGGATTGCTTTTATCGTGCCGGAATTTATTGGTAAATGGCTTAACTCCCAACAGACGATGAATGGTTTGCGCACTTTGCGGGATCAACGAATTAATATCAGCCGGTATTTCACTAAGCTTATTTTTAGCCCCTAAAATTGACTCTGTTAGCCGTGCCGCTGCTTTACCGGTGGGTGCTACTAATTTTATGCTCAATGGCGCCGCTTTATATAACGATTGTAAAATCGCTAACAGCTTTGTTACCGTGGTGGTTTTACCGGTGCCAGGCCCGCCCGTGATCACACTAAAACCTTTTGTGGCGGCAATCGCACACGCTACTTTTTGCCAATCAATGTCAATACTCGGATCATCAGGAAAGTAGCGGGTTAATAACTGAGCAAGTACTGCATCATCAATGTTAAGTTGTCGCTCGCTCATTGTTAGTAATCGTTGCGCAAGAGTCTGTTCATAGCCTGCTAAACGAGAAAAATATAACCGTTGATTAAACAATTGCAGCGGCTTTTGATCCCCAACACTGTGATGTGAGAGTAAATAACGTATTGCCGCCTCAGTCGTAAAGTCATTACTAAATGGGCTCAGAGTGTCAGGCTGTGTGCCCTCTAGTTTAGTAAAGTCGCTTTGACGTAAATTAAACGGATTAGTCCAATCAACCTCTGTTAGGGTTAAACAGCTATGTTGGCTTTGCTGCGATAAACACAGCATTAAAATTATATAAAAGAGGTCGTCATACCCTTGCTGTGCGTTTGTGCCACTGAGTAATTCAGCCAGTTTTACATCAACCACACGCACTCTATGTTCGTCCGTTAAATACGTTAGCAACGGCACGACTTTAATGCTTTCGCTGGTCTGCATCGTTGGCTGCGCTGTTGTGAGCACAGGTTCATCTAAAGGCGCATCATCTAAGTCATCAAACAAACCCGGTTGTTGATTTAAATCACTCATAGCATGGCTCCTTGGCTAAACAAGCCATCTAAAATAACGACTTGATCTGCACTTAGCTGTTTAAAGTACACTCCCTCTCCTGCTGGCATACCGCGTAAAAAAGTATAATAAACACCGCCTAAATGCGTCTCTATTGAATAATCGGGAATTCGCTGTTTAAGCAAGCGATGCAGCGCTACGGTATAAATTAAATACTGTAAATGATATTGATGGCTGGTCATGGCTTGCTCTAGCTGCTCAGGAACATAATCGGCAGGGGTGCTGCCCAAATAATTCGATTTATAATCTAAAATATAATACTTGCCTTGGTAGCAAAAAATTAAATCAATAAAGCCTTTTAGTAACCCTTTCACATGGGCAAACTCAAGTTTACTCTGGTTAAAGCCAAAATGTTTAATCAACACTTCATTAAGCTTAGGGGCACTGAGGCTGCTAAGCGGTAAATTAAACTCCATTTCTACTAAACAGTCACTTGGCGCTAATTGGCTCAAACTTAAATTATTCTCGCTGTTTAACGGGCAATTAAGTGCATCGAGTACCCATTGCTCGGTAATTTGCTGCCATTGCTCATCGATATGGTATTTTTCAAAAGCACGCTCAATCACAGCCGTTAAGTTTTGCTCTGTATTCGTGGGATGATTTACCGGACTGGTAAAATCAAGCTGCTCAAATATTTCGTGCAAACAACTCCCTGGTTTTGCACCCTTTGGAAAGCTATACGGTGAAGGAAGTTCATCTTGCTGCACAGCAAACTCATCTCTTTGATGATCTTCATCACTGCGCCCTGGAGCAAGTTGCTCTGCATGCTTTTTAAAGCTCAAGGCACTAAAGCTGGTTGCTCGCCAGTCACGTTCAATCTGCGCCGTTACTGTATTAATAAGTAAATCGTGCTGTTTAGTGTCACTGTTATTTAAGCGAAGTATGCCCTGCTCAACTAGTTCGCCAGAGGTAAATTGCTGATATTGCATAGCATGATTAGCCTCACAAAATTCACTTAAATGGGTGCGCCACACTTGGCTGCTGGTTATCTCTAACCCTGAGAACAATACATGCCCCAGCGCACTACTTTGAATTGCTAAACGGCTACTTTGCCCTTGAGAAATGTTATACACGCCCAGCGAACAAAAATGCACTGCACGAGTCAGTGCTACATAAAGCAAACGTAAATCTTCAGCTAAACGTTCTTGCTCGGCTTTTTGCAGGGCATCTTCATTTTTACTTAAATCGTAAATCAACTTGCCATTTTGATGATAAAGCGCGTCTTTAGTTTCACGATAACCACTGGCAAATGGCATAAATACCAATGGGTATTCAAGCCCCTTAGAAGCATGCATAGTCACAATTTTAACTAAGTTCGCATCACTTTCTAAGCGAACTTGCACTGTTTCGCCATCTTGCTGGCTCACCTTTTGCGCAAACCAACGTACTAAACGGAGTGTCCCTTCAAGCTCAATTTGTTTTTGCTGCAGTATTTCGCCAAGGTGCCTAAAGTCGGTAAGCCACCGCTCTACGTTATAGCCCAAACCTTGCCATTTGGCACTGAGCTGATTATGACTCAGTAAGCGTTCAAGCATTGCCATTGCCCCTTGCTTGTGCCAAATATGGCTAAGTTGAGCAAGAAAGTTTAGGTGTTCCTGCCAGCTATTTTCATCATCGGCTAAAGCAAAAATATCGTTATAGCTTAAACAAAATAACGGGCCGGCTAATACACCGCGTAGTAATGCCTCATCGTACTGACCATGCAAAGCCGTTAAAAAATTGAGCAAGTGATGACTCAACTCTTGGCTAAATACACTGTCGCGCGACAAATACACACTGGCGATATTAGCTTTACTCAGCGTTTGCTTCATTATTTGTGCTTCAACGCGGTCGCGCACCAAAATACAAATATCAGCAGCACTGACAGGGTTAGCGCCAATACAGGCAACACCCTGGTTTGCTTGCTCAAGTAAAGTAACTATTTTATTAGCAAAATGGGTGGCTAAATGTGCTTGCCCTACGCCTTTACTGGTCGGCTTATTTTTTTCATCGCCGGCTTCATCTACAAACACATTAAACTCAAACGCGGTGGCCGGTTTACCGTCAATTAAAAACGACTCATCTGCTTTTTTTCCCTTGGCTTTCACTTTATTAAAGGGAATGGCATCGTTATAAATAAAGCTATTGGCGTATTTGCTAAATAAGCTATTTACGCTATTTACAATATCACTGCTTGAACGAAAGTTAGTGCCCAATGTAAATTGTTGTGGCTCATCTACCGCTTCTTTTGCGCCAATGTAGGTAAATATATCTGCACCCCTAAACCCATAAATTGCTTGTTTGGGGTCGCCTATCATAGCTAAAGTGGTATTGCTTTGAGCATAAATTTTACTAAAAATACCGTACTGAACCGGATCGGTATCCTGAAACTCATCTATCATTGCCACCGGAAATAACTGCGCTATTTTTTGTGCGAGCACATCACCTTGTTCACTCTTTAAGGCACTGTGTAAATTAGTCAGCAAATCGTCAGGGGTGATCACGCTTTGTTCTTGTTTGCGTTTAACTATGGCCGCTTTTACCCAGCTCGCCGCATATTGCACTATCGCAATTTTTAGCCCTTGGTTGATGGTGTTGTTAAGTGCTGCTAAGGCATCGAATTGGCTAATAAGTGGATGAGTCAGTAATGTGCCATTTTTTTTATAATTAGCGGCATTACTTAAGCTCTCGCTACTCCACACCTCAAACGAATACTTACTGGTACCAAATTCAAAAAAGTCATCATTGCCTAAGCAAAATGCTTCAAGTGCAGCAAGACTGCCCTTTCGCCCAGGTGTTTTTGAGCCACTTAAATCGGATGCTTTAACAGCACCAATAAACTCTTGCTCTAGGCAGGCTTTTTTAAAGGCTGGAACACACGCCAAGTATTCATCTCGCGCTTGCCATACCGCATCTAAACTAACTTGCGGGGTTATCTCTGCGTTCGCCTTATTTAAAATACTACTTACATGACTAAATAGTGATTCGGGCGCGGCAAATACCGCTAAAATCGCATCTGTTCTTTCTTTACTGAGTGGGTATACAAACGCGCGCCAAAAGTCTTTTATGGTTTCAAGCAGAATATCGCGCTCATCTAAAATGAACTCTAAGTTAAATGCCACACCGGATTCAAACGCATGCTGCTTTAGCATTCGCTGACAAAAACCATGAATGGTAAAAATAGCCGCTTCGTCCATTGATTTAGCTGCGGCATCAAGTAAGTCAAACGCACGGTGCTTGTCATCAACGCCTGCTATTACACCCTCAATTAGCTCATCATTAGGTACTTGCCCCAGTAACGCATCACGCGCGGCAATAATACGGCTGCGAACACGGTCTTTAATTTCTTGCGTGGCGGCATCGGTAAAGGTGACTACCAAAATTTGCTCAACACTCAATGGCGTATTCAGCTCACCAGGTATTTGCATGCCCAATAAATAGCGCAAATACAAACCCGTGATCGTGTAGGTTTTACCTGTGCCAGCACTGGCTTCAATTAAGCTTTGCCCTGATAATGGCATAGTGAGTGGATTAAGCGCTTGCATAGTCACTCTCCTTGGCGTGCTCAAATAATGGGTCGAGTAGCTTATCGCTCCAATGTATAAATTCGTCTTGGCAGTCATTAAGTGATTGCACCGTGAGACGAATATAAGGGTTTTCTCCTTCGCCTCGGCCAATATACTGTGGACTAAATTTACTGTTGGCTTTTGCCATATCACCACCGCTTTTTACGTATTCATAACCACTTACCGGAAAAAACGCCACGGGCTTGTTGCGTAATGCTTTATAAAGCGCAAACCAATCTGCGAGCAGTAAATCGGCATCGGCTTTACTCATTGGGGCAAAGCTAATTTGCTTATCTAAACCCAGTAATAAGGTTTCAACCTCCTGTTGCATGCTTTGTGCAGCAAGGTGATAAATAAAGCCTTTAATTAAATCTTTAGCTTTAATACTGGCACTACGATAAAACACTTGTTTTTGCATATACACATGGTTTAGCCAGCCTTCAATGGTGGTATTTTCATGCGACAGTAACACTTCTATCGGTTCGCTTTTACCCGCTTTTACTTGTTGTTTTACTTGCCCTGCAAGCGCATCAACGCGATGTTGCATGTTCTCATAAATTAAGCTGCCAACATGAGCTTGCGGCAACTCACCGCGCTGCAGTATTTGCTCGGTACTTAGTGGAATATCGTTAATATTAGCTTCAAGTATTTCATCAAGGTAAAAATAACGGCGCAGCGCATCTAAGCTAAACGGTTCTTCATCTTTGGCTATGTCGTTAAATTGCGGCAAACGTAACCCTAAGCTTTGCTGATAAAAGCTCTCTTGGGCATGGCACACACTGCGAATAAACACATCAAGATCAAGCAACTCTGGAGGCGTTACATCAAGCGTAGTAATTGCTTTTGGCTCAATGGCCTCGCTAGGCAGCCAAATTGGATTATAGCTATGGTTGTTAAGTCCTGCCTGTTCAGCGCTAGCTGGCAAATAGTACTGACTATTAAAAGGTTGAAGATGTTGCTGGCTAATAAGACAATCTGGCAAGGATTTATCACTGGGTTCGCTAAGTTTAAAGCTGCGACCTATGTATTCTAACAATTCACTGACAAGCGTTGATGGCATGCGCGGCTGGTTATCAAAACATGATCGGCCAATGTAGCTCATGTATAAATTATCTCGGGCACTTAATAGCGCTTCTAAAAAGAGGTAACGGTCATCGAGTTTTCGTGAACGGTCACCTTTTTGCTTTTTAGAATACGGCACTAAATCAAATCCGATTGGCTGCACCGTGCGCGGGTAATCGGCATCGTTTAAGCCTAGCATACATACCACTTTAAAGGGGACGGCGCGCATGGGCATGAGGGTACAAAAATTCACTTGCCCCACTAAAAATCGCTGGCCGACACCTTTCTCTTGTATGCCTTGTTTAATTAAATAGCTAACAATGCGCTGCGATACGGCCTCACTGTAATCACCGTTATCGTGGTGCTTACCTATATCTTCGAGTACTTTTTGCAGTACTAATAAATCCCAACTGTCGTCGCTTTCGCTCTCATAAATAGTATTGAGCAGCTCACTTAAAATTTGGGCTTTATTGGTGAGTGTGTCATCGGGGGTGAGCTTAGCTTTAAAGTCTTGCAACACATCAATAAAATGTACCAGCTTGTTGAGTGTATCGAGCGCCATGCCCTCAACCTCATCGGCACTGTAAATACCATTAAATGGGCATTGCTCATCGCGCATGGCAATACCCAGTAGTAGCCGGTTTAAGCCATGTTGCCAAGTGTTAAGCTCAATTGCGGGTAAATCAAAGCTACTTTTATGTTCAGCGTTTACGCCCCATTTAACGCCAACGCGCTCCAACCAATACTGAATTTGCTCATATTCATGCGCTTCTAAGCCAAATTTTTCAGCAATTTGGGTAACCTGTAATAAATCGAGAATATCCGACACACCAAAGCGCGAAAACGGTAGGTTAGCTAAACTAGCAAACGAACTCAGCACTGGCTTTTCTTGCTCTATGGCTAAATCGGCTAGCGCATAAGGTATAAATCGGCTGCCCTGTGCACCACCAAAAACTGCTTCAATATAAGGGCTGTAGGTACCAACGTCGGGCATCATCACGATGATGTCTTTGGGGGTAAGCGCTGGGTTCTGATTAAACAAATTAAGTAAGTAATCGTGCAAACGCTCTACTTCTCGAAGTGGTGTATGGCAATCGCTAAGTGTAATGCTTGCATCGTTTACACTTATTGGCAGCTTGCCCTCATCGTTAATAAACCATTCTTTGTTATTGGTGAGCGACTCACCTTTAAAGGCAAGTTGGTAAATTTCACTTTGCACTTGGCCAAGTAAGCTGTCGTCAAATGCATCTATAAAGCCATCAATCCAGCGGGCATCAAGCTGCACTAGTTGCTCAAAATAATCGCGGCCTAGTTTACCCCACGACGATAACAGCGGATTACCAATAAAATAGTATTCCTCATCGGGGTTGGTGTGCTTTTTTTGCTGTGCTTCCACCAGCGGCATTTTGGCATATTTAGCGGTGATTTTAGCCGCTGTTTTTTCATCAATTATATCGCCCCAATAATGCTCGCTGGGGTTAAAAAAGAACAAAAACACTTCAGTTTTTTTACTCAAGGCTTCAAACACCTCAAGCTGCGAGCTGGCAATCGCCGATATGCCAAATAAACTAATGCGTTTTGGTAATAAGCTGCTATCCATGCTCTCAAGTGCACTGAGTAACTGCCCTTGCATATTGGCACGGTGAAATTGGCTTTGCCCCAGCTGCTTGCTTAATTTGACGATACGACGCCATAAATCGGGTTGCCAAGGCGCAATCGTTATATCAACATCGTCAAGCGTATCAACACCACTATCCCAAGTGGCTATCCAATGGGGGCGATACATCAAATATTGGTCGTACACATCGGCTATTTTTTCACATAGAGCAAAGGTTTTTTGGCCGTCAATATCGCCCTCTAAATAGGTTTTAAGCGGTAAGTACAGCGGTTCATTTATGCACTGGGGTAAAATGGCAAATAATTTCCAAGCAAGGTTAGGTTTGTTAAAGGCCGACTCTTTAGGCACGTTTGGCAGTAATTGCTGATACAACTGCCAAATAAAACTCGATGGTAGCGGAAAGTCTACCTGTGCAGCTACGCCTAAATTTTCACTTAAACCTATTTTAAGCCATTGCGACATACCCGGCGATTGCACTAACACCACTTCTTTATCAAATGGGCTTTGCAATGGGTTTATTTTTAATAGCTGATGAAACTGCGCTTGCAGGGCTTCCATACGGTTTGATTGAATAATATTGAGCATACGATACCAGCCTTACTTGAGATAAAGCCAGTGTAAGATATTTTCAATTTAAGCGGTAGCGCTAAGAGGAAATTGGCATTAATAAATCAGCAAGTTAGCCCGCCGATAGATGAAATTTTAAACGCACAGCTTTACCCGCAGTGCGTTTATTATTTAAATAGTGATGCTATTTATAAGGACTAATACTTGAAAGACTAAAGTCACTTTGCATAATAACTTGCCCCTCAATGTCTTTAAGCTTTAATGAAATAGCAGGGTCGACTTGTTGCCAGTCTATGCTTAAATCACCATAGTTAACATTATGTGTGTAATTACCCACACGATGCTGATTAGGGCTAACGTCTTTCCACTTTTCTGTCAGACCTGAGCTGGTCATTTCAATAAGCGGATAATCAAGGTTTTGTTGATACCTTGAAATCTCGCCCCAATGAGTATCGCCACTAATAATAATCACACCATTTACTTGGTGTTTTTTAATTAGCGCAAATAAACGATTTCGATCCTCAGGAAAATTTGCCCACGACTCCCAGCCGGTAAAATCAGGCAGTAACTGCAAGCTCGACGCTATTAGCTTTATTGCCGCTGGCTTTTTCAGCTCGGCTTCAAGCCATTGCCACTGTACCTCCCCTAGCATTGACGCGCCTTTAACTTCAGTTGGACTATACGGGCCTTGGTTATTTGCTTTACGCTTGGTGTAATACTCAATCTCGCTAACAGAATTAAGTGTGTCACGATTAAAGCGTAAATCTGGCATGATCACCTGCACGGTTTGCTCGCCTTCGCCATACATGTACGAGGTATAAATGCCGTCAGCGCGGGTACGGCGTTTTGAGTTTGCCGGTTCTTGCCAAAAATCGAGCATGATTTGCCGCGATGCTTCTTTATGCGGATACTCTTTCCCCGCGTCATTTTGACCATAATCGTGATCATCCCACATGGCTATTATTGGTGTTTGTGCGCGTAGTGCTTTAAAGCCTGGCTTTGCTCCAAGGCGTTGGTATTTATTTTTAAGCACAGCCATGTCGTTAGTATCGCCATAAATGTTATCGCCTAAAAATATAAATAAATCACTCTGCTCTTTATTTATCGCATTAAAGATAGGGATGTCTTTATCTTGATGCCCGCAAGAACCAAATAATATTTTAGACGGCGCAGCCATTGCTCCACTGCTAATCACAATAGTCAGTGACAGTGCAGAATACTTAAAGGTTTTTAGCAACTGTTTCATTTTAAAATCTCATTAATAGCCGGTGCCATATTGGGGTTAATTATGTGTGGGTTTTGCCCAAGTGCTTTTAAAACGGTGGCGGCAACTTGCGCTTGTTTAAGCTCGTTTTTAGTTTTAATTAAACCGTTATTTTTAATTGCAGGGCCAATAGCTGCAAGCCAAATATGCTCAGAGCCTACTATACCGTTAGGAAACACATCTGCGCCTAGATTAAGCTCTAGCAATGCTCGACGAGAGCTGTGATGCTGCCAAACACTGGCATGACTTCCACGGCCGTGATCGGTAGTAACAATTAACGTGGTATTATTTTTATAACCTGCAGTACTTTGAATGGTTTGCCATAAATCTTTTAAAAATGCATCGCTTTGTTTGGCCGACTTTAAGTAAGCATCGTAATGGCCATCGTGAGCAAAGTCGTCAGTCTCTCCCAAACTAATCACCAATAGTCTTGGTTTTTTCGCCAGCATATACGCCTTGGCAAATCGATAGGTAAAACTATCAAGCCGCACATTATGCCAAGGGCTAGGTATCTCTGTTTGTAGCGCATTAAGTAGCGCTGCGTCGGCAAATAAATCATCAGCAACGGGCATAAACCCCGCATTCACCTGCACCTTGCTGCGCTGGGTATTTACAATGAAAGGAAACACATCCCAACTACCAAATAATGCGGTGCTGTTTTTAAATTCAGGTTGGGCGTTTAAACGCTCTAAAATAGTTTTATTTGGGTTGAATACCTTGTCGTTACTGTTGATACTTTCATCCACTTCGCCAGTGAGAATTTCGTTATATCCAGGGTATGAAAAATACCACGGATTACTCACCGACATAGTTGAGCCTTTAGCCCTATCGCCAATAATAACGCCTTGTTTTGCAATGGTTTGAGTTAAAAATGGCATTAACAACTGTTGACGCTGTTGCGGACTTTCATGCCAAAATTCATTGCTTAACTGTGCTGGCTGCTTAACAAACTCTTTTTTATTAATCAGCTTGTTATCGGCACCATTGAATACTTCTTGCCAGCGAACCCCATCTAAAGTTACCAACACCACATTTTGCGGTGCAGCCAAAACCGCCTGACTGTTAAGTAAAGCCAAACCGATTATTAGTATTGTTATTATTGTTTGCATACACACCTCGTTTAATAAAAAGCCCATCAATGATGGGCTTAATTACGTTTATTACGTTTTAAAACGTGGCGGTTAACGTCACGGCTGCTGTGCGTGGGGCGCCAATAAAGTAAGTGCTCCCATTACCTGTGCCGCCCGCTAGGTAGCTTTCATCAGTAATGTTGTAAACCACAAAAGCAATATCAACGGCTTTGAATGGGCCAGCATTAACTTCGGCTGCATAGCCTGCATTTAAATCAAGCACGGTATAGCTATCTACATCGCCACGCTCGCCAGTGTATTTAGCCGATAAACCAAAGCGGAAATCACCGCTGTAATAATCGGTTGAAAGCACAAATAAATCATCTACTGAATCAATTACCTTGCCTCCTGCTTCAAAGCCTGGCGCATCGCCTTTGTATTCAGAGCTATTATTAGTGTATGAGCTATATACATTCCACTCATTATTAAGCATATAACTTGCTGACAGCTCTAAACCTGTCGATTCAATACCTCCCACATTTAGGTACGAGCCGTTAGTACCTATGGTGTAATCTATACCGCCGGTGTCGCTGCCTGGTGCGATAAAGGTGATACGGTTATCAAATTCAATTGAATAGGCCGTTGCCGTTAGTTTAAGTGCATTATTTTGATAGCGTACACCTAGATCAATATTTTCAGCGGTTTCTGGCTCAATAGCTGATAAATCAGAGCTGTCGCGTTCAAGCACACCATCTTTAATGGCAGCAAAGTTTTCGCTATAGCTGGTAAATAACTCAGTATTACTATTTAGCTGATATAAAATACCGCCACTAAATAGAAGGTCTGAATCACTGTTTACTTTAGCTGTTGTCGCATTTTGATAATGGTCATACTTTTCTATGTCTACTAAGTACTTTTTAACCCCTAGATTAAGGGTTAAGTCGCCAAATGCCATTGAGTCTTGGGCGTACCATTTAAGGGTATCGGTTTCAAAGGTGTTTTTGTATTGCGTCCAGTATGGGGTGTTATCAAAGTGATGATAAATGCGCGCATCTATAACTTTATGCCAATCACGCGACTCATCACGGTCACTTTGCTCATACCAAAAACCCGCTTCAATATCGTGCATGCCAAAGGTCGCTTGATAATTAGCAGTTACCCCTAAACGATCTTTATTATAATGTGTATGACGATAAGACATAACTGGCGTGGCATCAGCGTCGTAACATGCAGGGTTAAGCTCAGGACCCGACTCCCACGGCCAGTTTAAGCTTGCTGTACAACCTGCGTTGGGGGCAAGTGGATTGCCATTACTATCTGTAAAGCCATAAGACCCTGCGTTTGTGCCACCTTCTGTGGTTGGGTTACCACTTTCATCTACAGGGGACGTTAAATAAGGAGGGATCCAATCGCCACGGCCAGAATTTTTATGGTAATACGGGCTAATTGTTAACAATGAGGTAGGTGAAATCGCGTATTCAAACTTTAAATACCCTAGAGTATTTTCACGCAGCGTGCCCCAACCTTCTGCAAACATTTGGTCAAAGTGCGGAACGCCTGTCCAGTTCCATGTTAGTTGATCCCAATCTGGAGTTTGTTCAAATTGTGCCAAGCTCACGCTGTTGTAATTCGTCTCGCTTACATCATCGTAGGATAAACGCCCTGTTATAGTTAACTCATCAAGGGTGGTGACAAATTTCGCTTCAGCATGTTGGTTATCTTTCCCGCCATTGCTGCCCGAGCCAATCCAGCGGCTAGTATCGGTTTGCGAATAACTCACATACGCTTGAGTATTATCAAAAATGGTGCCAGTTTCGTGTTTAACGTAATAGCGACTTGCGTCATGGCTGCCTGAGGTATATGCAAAAGTGGTGCTTTTTTCAAAGCTAGGCGCTTTACTTACAAAGTTAAAAGTACCACCTAGCGCCTCTAACGAGGCTGATTTAATATCTGAAGTGCCCTGACCTACTTCCACGGTGACAAGATTTTCGCTATCTAGGTAACGATTCGCTTTAGCACCACCGCCATAATTAGAACCGCCATTAGGAATACCGTCTACCGTCATACCTAATTGCTGCTGGTTTGAGTCGATACTAAAACCACGCATGGTAATAGTGGTTGACCAATCGTCGCCGCCAAATGCGTCGCCTTCGTTTATGCTAATGCCAGGTAAGTTATCTATTACTGATAACACACTCGATACCGAGCTTTGTTGCTCAAGCATGGCAGGTTCAATAACGTTGTTTGCATAACTGGTTGGTTTTGCAGTAACGGTTACTTCTTCTATCACGTTATCGTTAGCATAAGCTGAAGTTGATACCGCCATGGCCACAGCCATGCTCAAAATCGATTTATTTTTTAAAGCGTACATTGTTGTCCCGTTTGATTCTAATTATAAAAGGTAATTATGAAAGCGGGCATAGTCTAATTTTTAAATATGACAACGAGGGGGAACTTTATTGACAGCAAGGTTAAACAATTATGAGTAAATTATGGCAAATAAATGTATAAAAAAAGACACCCATAGTTGCCCATGAGTGCCCTATCGTTTTTACTAAATTAGTTACTATTTCAATTCAGCTAGCATTTCGTCACTGTAAGCTGTGACTTCTTCGCCGTTTTTAATTTTGCTAATGTAATCTGGGTTAGCTATAAGCGGGCGACCAATAGCAATTAAATCAAATTTATTGTCGTTAATCGCTTCTTTCGCAGTTTCAAAACTATAACTACCTACACCCACTAAGGTACTTGCATAACCAGCTCGTAAAAATTCAGAGGTTGATTTACCTTCTAGTGAATCAAAACGCATGCTGTCGTCAAAAATACCACCGTGTAAATAAGCTAACTTGCGGTTTTCAAGCTCAGGTAATAAGTAATCAAATACTGCTTTATCGCGATTGTCTTCGCTCATATTAAAATAAGCACCTGGCGTTAAACGCATTGCGGTGCGCTCATTGCCTACTACATTAATAACTGCATCGGTTACTTCCAGTGCAAAGCGCGACATGTTTTCTGGTGTTTGGCCGTACTCGTCATCACGTTCATTTGCCGCATAATGTAAAAATTGGTCAATTAAATAACCATTAGCACCGTGAATTTCTACGCCGTCAAAACCCGCTTCCATCGCATTTTCTGCGGCTTTAGCGTAGTCAGCCACTAAGCCTTTAATGTCGTCTTTAGTGGCAGCTTTTGGCGTAACATAAGTCAGCTCGCGCATACGCGGTACTGAACCATCAACCCCTATTGCCGATGGCGCCAGTACATCACCACCAAAAAAGTGTGGGTGAGCTACACGGCCAACATGCCAAAGTTGTGCAAACATTTTTCCGCCATTGGCATGTACAGCGTCAGTGACTTTTTTCCAACCTTGAATTTGTTCGCTGGTGAAGATACCCGGTGTATTTGGGTAGCCTTGTGCATCAGCACGGATAATAATGGCTTCACTAATAATTAAGCCTACATCAGCACGGCGAGCGTAGTAATCAACCATGGCTTGTGTTGGCACTAAATTGTCATCTGCCATACAGCGAGTCAGTGGAGCCATAAGTACGCGGTTTTGCAGTTCAATGCTGTTATTTAATTTAAAAGGTGAAAGTAAGTCAATCGACATAATATTTATCCTTTGTTGAATGTACATTCAAGATAAGGTCACTTGAATGAATATTCAAGTATAATTTTGAAACTTTGTTTAAGATTGCGTAAACTGCCACCCAGGCCTAAGAAAAATAAATTTATTCATTACTACTCTCTCCACTAAAAGAGTCATTATGAGAACTGCAGAATTTGATAAAGAGTTTGTACTACGCCAAGCTATGGCCATGTTTATGCTGCATGGCTACGCAAAAACCAGTATGCAAAAACTGACTCAAGCCACCCATTTACATCCGGGTTCTTTGTATGGGGCATTTGGTAATAAAAAAGGCATTTTTTTAGCCGCCACGGAGCAATACCAAACCGATCGCAATACACAGTTTACGGCGCTTTTTGAGCACAGTAATTGTATTTTAGATACGCTGAAACAATACCTTAATATCATTGTGCAAGAATGTATTGACGGCGAAGCAACTAAAGTATGCTTGCTTACAAAAAGCATTAGTGAAGTGGAGGGTAACGATCCACAAATTTGCCACGTATTACGTACTAATTTAACGGCGTACGAGCACGCCTTTGCGCAGCAATTACAGAAAGCGATAGATAATAAAGAAATTACCAATGGGCGAAGTGCCATAGAACTAGCACGATTTTGTGTTATGGGTATTTATGGATTGCGCACTTACGCATTAACAAATCAAGACCCCGACGCACTAAACCAACTAGCCGATGAGCTGCTTGCAGCCATTAGCTAAACTAAATTTTAAAGCGCAGTATGTCGCTGCCTTTTGTATTCCCCCCACAGTGAGAGAGAGCCAAAAATGACCACTGACAATTTATCAAAGCAAGACGACGTAATTTTAGGCCTTGGCGCAAAAAAACGACTCGCATACATGTACGAAACCGTGCAGCAGTTTAAGCAAGTGTGGATTTTAAATGATGACGACGGCTGCGTCATGCTCACTAACGAAGACGACGACTGTGTGCCTGTATGGCCAACACGAGAGTTCGCACAAGCCTGGGCAACCGGCGAATGGCAAGGCTGTACACCTACAGCAATTCCAACAAACGATTGGTTTAGCCGCTGGACACCTGGCCTTGAAGAAGACGACTTACTGGTGGCCGTGTTCCCTACCGAAGAAGACGACGGCACAATTTTATTCCCTGATGAGTTTCAAGCCCAGTTGAGTAAATCAATTAGGAAGTACTAACTTCTAAAGCAGTGTTCACCTTAAACAAGCTTATTATAAGCATTAAAAGAAAAGTTTATTTACCAAAGGGTTATAGATCATCTATTATAGTGTTGTAACTTACTTTTATAAAAATCGACCTGGGTGGACGTCAATTCCACCCCCGCAAAAAATCGAATAAAGTAATCAATGTTCAGGTAAATTTAATAAAAAATATACATTTATTTTCTGTGTTTAAATTGGGGTCTACATGCTGTTCAATTCAAAATATAAAAACAAAATTAATGAGTTAAATAACGAGTTAATTCAATTAAAAAAAACCAATAAAAAGCTTGAAGCGCAATTGTTAGCAGCAAACAGCGAGCAATCACAACAAAACGACAATGAAATAGCAAATGATACAGCCTTTGTAAAACAGCGTGAATTAAACACATTATCATTACAGTCATCTGATTTAATTAGTGACATCAGAGAAAGCTTAGCCTCAACTTCACATAAACTAATTAATGATATTACGTCATTTAAGTCATCCCAAGAATTACTTGATACAATTTTAGATATGTTAGCAACGACTTCATCGTCAACACATAATATCTCAAGAGATACAAAATCAGCCACTAAATCCGTTAAAGAATTGCAGTCAGTAACAATCGGAATTAATGATTTTGTAAACATAATTAAAGGGATTTCTGATCAAACAAATTTACTTGCACTCAATGCGGCCATCGAGGCCGCTAGAGCCGGAGAGCAAGGACGAGGCTTTGCTGTTGTGGCAGATGAAGTAAGGACGCTCGCTCAGCGCTCTTCTGATGCATCTAACGAGATCTCTAATTTAATAGCTAAGGTCAATGAGCAAATGCAAAGCGTTGTAACTAACATTACTAACGTTAGCGAAGAAAGTGATGGCATTGCAAATAGCTCATCAGAAATTGATGCTACCGCTAAAAAGGTGGTTGAACTATCACAAAATATGTATAGCGTTATTGTTAATTCAAGTGCCGATGCATTTATTCAAACAGTAAAAATGGATCACATTGTATGGAAGTACGATATTTACAAGGTTATATTAGGGCAATCAACTAAAACCGCAGACGACTTTTCTGATCATACCATGTGTCGTTTAGGACAATGGTATTACCAAGGTGAAGGTGCATTAAAATACTCAAAAATAAATGACTTTAAAGCATTAGAGCAACCACATGAAGATGTCCATAAGAATGGCTTTGCTGCTTTAGAAGCATTCCAATTAGGCGATATCAATACTGCTGTAGAAAAAGTATCTCTTATGGAGCAAGCAAGTTTTAAAGTAGTGGACATACTTAGCGCTTTATCACACAAAATTATGGATTATAACTGTAAATAAAATAGTCAAAAAACACCTCACTTTGCATAGCGTTATGGTTCATAATCATTTAGCTATGCATACCAAACTTATATAAATTAATCACAAACTAATGACACCTCCACCTAAGCACTGCTGTTCAATAATCAAACTAAATTATTAACCCTTTAAGTAATCGTTAACTATATTTTAATGATAGTGGGTCACGGTTTACTGATTCACCTAACTAATTCAGCGGTATTAAAATACTCAGCCACATTGCAGCAATAATGGCACTGTCGTTTTATTCTTTTTATTTAGGTTTTAATTATGTTTAAAGTTTATTTTAGTGTTGTATTCGCGACGTTATTTACTTTGCCCGTATGCTCACAAGAAGCACAATCACTTGTGCAAAAAGCGTTAAGTAATGCGCCCACAATTATAAACTTATCAGCAAATCACCCTAACACCCTAGTAACGCCCGCTATTAATGAGCTCGATGCCAGCCCTGAGTCGGATTTAATTCGTTATGGGCGCTTATTAATTATTGATACCTATAAACAACTTCCCAATAACGTAAATAATAAGCTCAATTGTAGCACTTGCCATCTTAATGAAGGGCGTGTAGCCAAAGCCGCGCCTTATGTGGGCATAAATGTGGTATATCCAAAGTATCGTTCACGTAATGCAAAAATAAACACCATTGAAGACAGAATTAATGGCTGTTTTCAACGCTCAATGAACGGTCAGCCACTGCCTACTAATTCAGTGCCTATGCAGGCTATTGTCAGCTACATGAACTTTTTATCACAAAATATAAAAAACAAAAACGATCTGCAAGACAACACAGGTTTTGTCACTATTAATAAAGAGCTAGTACCAAACGCCGATAACGGAAAAACTCTTTACGTTCAGCACTGTGCAAGTTGTCACCAACTAGACGGTCAAGGCTTATATCCTAATAATACTTACATGTTCCCAGCCATTGCCGGCAGTCAGTCGTTTAATGATGGTGCAGGTATGGCACGCACTTACACCGCAGCGGCATTTATTAAAGGAAATATGCCATTGGGCCAAGAAGGCATGTTAACCGAGCAACAAGCTGTTGATATTGCTTATTACTTTTCACATTTAGAACGCCCTATTTTTGCCAATAAAGCGGATGACTGGCCAAAAGGTGGCGCACCAAAAGACGTGCGTCGATAAATAACTAGTTAAATAAATAAATTAAACATCACTGGCGTATTTAAGCCACTCAACGCCCCTCCTATTTACTGCTTTATATTTTACTCGCTCGTCAAAAAACGCACTATGAGGCATATAACTCAACAGCTCGTCGCAGTTAATACAGACTTTATCGCAACCTAAGTGTAGTTACATTTAAGTCAACGTACTCTTACTTGATTAATGACAAGGTAACGACTGGTTACAATAATAAGAGAATGTAAATATGAAAACTTTACTCGCCACGGCAATCAGCTCGGCGTTATTACTTTCGGGCTGCTCTGAGCCAAATGTAAACGCTGACAACAAACAACAAACAACTGCGCAAAGTATTTCAGCGCAAGCACAACAAGCTACCAACCCATTATTAGAAAAAAGCACACTACAGTACGAAACCCCTGACTTTGCAGTCATCAAAGATGAGCATTTTTTACCTGCCTTTAATCAAGGTATGGCGCAGCAAATGGCGCAAGTACAAGACATTATTAATAATACAGCCCCTACGACTTTTGAAAACACCATAGTGGCACTTGAGCAAAGTGGCGAGTTATTAACGCGTGCAAGCAGCATTTTTTACAACCTTGCAGGCTCTAGCTCAAACCCAGCGCGTCGTGAGCTTCAAAAAGAACTTGCACCAAAGCTTGCAGCGCACAGAGACAACATCTTTTTAAATGATGCGTTATTTAAAAAAGTAGCCACACTTTTTGAAAAAACAGACTCTTTAGCATTAACAGCGCAAGAAACACGACTATTAGACGTTTACTATAAACGTTTTGTGCGCTCAGGCGCTCAGCTTAATGATGAACAAAAGCAGCAAATACGTGATATTAACTCATCGCTATCAACCTTAACGACGCAGTTTTCACAAAACTTACTTGCGCTAAGTAAAAGTAATGTTGTCATCGTAAAAGACCAAAAAGAGTTAGCTGGCTTATCGGCAGGTCAAATTGAACAATTTGCTAATGCAGCCACAGAAGCCGGCCACGAAGGGCAGTATTTAATTAAAATCACCAATACCACTCGCCAGCCTGTTTTAGCTTCATTACAAAACCGTGATTTACGCGAGAAAGTGTGGCGTGCATCTTCAGAGCGCGCGCTAGATGGTGAATTTAGTAATCGCGACATTGTTGCGCAACTAGTTAAATTAAGAGCACAAAAAGCAAAGCTACTTGGCTACAACAGCTGGGCTGAATTTGGTTTAGAGTCGCAAATGGCTAAAAAACCACAAGCTGTATTTGATATGTTTGCTAGCATGGTGCCAAGGCTAACTCAAAATGTAGCGTTAGAAGCTGCCGATATTCAAGAAAAAATAAATGCATCTGCAGAGCAGTTCGAACTTAAACCATGGGATTGGTTATATTATGCCGAGCAAGTACGTCAAGATAAGTACAACCTTGATGAAAAAGCAGTAAAAGAATATTTTGAGTTTAACCGTGTATTAGAAGACGGTGTATTCTTTACCATGAATCGTTTGTATGGCATTACATTTAAGCCACGTAACGATCTACCTGTGTATCACCCAGATGTAAAAGCATATGAAGTATTTGACGCAAATGGTGAAAGCCTAGCTATCTTTTTTGCTGATTATTTTGCGCGTGAAGGTAAACGTGGCGGCGCATGGATGAGCTCGTTTGTTAAACAGTCTGGTTTGCATGGGCAAAAACCTGTTGTCGTGAATGTTATGAACATTCAAAAAGGCGCCAAAGGTGAGCCGACACTTATTAGCTACGATGAAACAACCACTATGTTCCATGAGCTTGGCCATGGCTTGCACGGTATGCTTTCAAAAGTAAAATACCCAACCTTATCTGGTACGTCAGTATCAAGAGACTTTGTTGAATTCCCGTCTACGTTTGAAGAAGATTGGGCAATGCACCCTGAGGTCATTGCAAACTATGCTAAACATTACCAAACAAGTGAGCCAATCCCTGATGAACTGCTTGAAAAAGTGATTAAATCGCGCAGCTTTAACCAAGGTTTTGATACATTAGAATATGTATCTGCTGCTTTATTAGATATGGAATGGCACTCATTACCAGCAGACGCACCACTGCAAGATATTGAAAAATTTGAGCAAGATGTTTTAACAAAACACGGCGTTAACGTGCCATTTGTGCCGCCGCGTTATAAGTCTGCATTCTTTTCTCATTCAATGGGGGGCGGTTACTCTGCAGGCTACTATGCCTACATGTGGAGTGAAATTTTAGCTGCTGATGCATTTGCTTATGTACAAGAGCAAGGTGGCTTAAAACGTGAACTAGGTGACAAATACCGTAAAGAAATTTTAGAAGTCGGTAACTCGCGTGACCTGATGGAATCGTTTAAAGCATTTCGTGGCCAAGAGCCAGACACATCAGCCTTACTTAAACGTCGTGGTTTAACAGCCACGGTTGAATAACAAGCAGCTATACAAAGGCTTGATAACATATCGTTATCAAGCTTTTTTACCCCCCAACACATACACCCCAACAATACACATTACCCACCCAACGTAGGTCGGTTAAGTGGCAAAGTCACGCCACCCGACATAACCACCACACACCCAAGCAATTGTTTTTTAACGGCATTTATAGCTGTTATCAATAATCTGCAATTGCCAGTTTAAATTATCGCCGTCACTAATTAGGGTATTTACCCCCGCTTGTTTACCAGGTTCATGTGGCAAGCGAGGTAAATCAGCCTTTGAGTATTTATTAAGCGCGTTTGAGGCACGGAGTTGAAATTTCATAAACTAAACTTATTGTACTAAAACACATTAGATAACCACTTTTATAAGCATATAATTTGGCTGCTAAAGTACTACTATAGATTGCTTAACTACTTTTCCAGTTTGGTTATTTACACAGCCTCTGAATAATAATACTTGTATCGGCCCACTCATATTTTGGCTACTGTGATGTTTTATAAATAGTAATGGAGCT
>NZ_BADW01000199.1:0-1230 GCF_000241165.1 Pseudoalteromonas sp. BSi20439 | reverse complement strand
TCATCTCGAGGCCTGCTTCGCGCTTAGATGCTTTCAGCGCTTATCAGTTCCGAACGTAGCTACCGGGCAATGCCATTGGCATGACAACCCGAACACCAGCGGTTCGTTCACTCCGGTCCTCTCGTACTAGGAGCAACCCCTCTCAATTCTCAAACGCCCACGGCAGATAGGGACCGAACTGTCTCACGACGTTCTAAACCCAGCTCGCGTACCACTTTAAATGGCGAACAGCCATACCCTTGGGACCGACTTCAGCCCCAGGATGTGATGAGCCGACATCGAGGTGCCAAACACCGCCGTCGATATGAACTCTTGGGCGGTATCAGCCTGTTATCCCCGGAGTACCTTTTATCCGTTGAGCGATGGCCCTTCCATTCAGAACCACCGGATCACTATGACCTACTTTCGTACCTGCTCGACGTGTCTGTCTCGCAGTTAAGCTGGCTTCTACCATTACACTAACCGTACGATGTCCGACCGTACTTAGCCAACCTTCGTGCTCCTCCGTTACTCTTTGGGAGGAGACCGCCCCAGTCAAACTACCCACCAGGCACTGTCCGTAACCCCGATTCAGGGGCCAACGTTAGAACATCAAAACTACAAGGGTGGTATTTCAAGGACGACTCCACAAAAACTAGCGTCTCTGCTTCTAAGTCTCCCACCTATCCTACACATGTAGGTTCAATGTTCAGTGCCAAGCTGTAGTAAAGGTTCACGGGGTCTTTCCGTCTAGCCGCGGGTACACAGCATCTTCACTGCGATTTCAATTTCACTGAGTCTCGGGTGGAGACAGCGTGGCCATGGTTACACCATTCGTGCAGGTCGGAACTTACCCGACAAGGAATTTCGCTACCTTAGGACCGTTATAGTTACGGCCGCCGTTTACCGGGGCTTCGATCAAGAGCTTCTCCGAAGATAACCCCATCAATTAACCTTCCGGCACCGGGCAGGTGTCACACCGTATACGTCATCTTGCGATTTTGCACAGTGCTGTGTTTTTAATAAACAGTCCCAGCCACCTGGTCACTGCGGCTCCAATCAGCTTAGAGAGCAAGTCTCATCACCAATCGGAGCGTACCTTCTCCCGAAGTTACGGTACGATTTTGCCTAGTTCCTTCACCCGAGTTCTCTCAAGCGCCTTAGTATTCTCTACCTGACCACCTGTGTCGGTTTGGGGTACGATTCGGTATAATCTGAAGCTTAGAGGCTTTTCCTGGAAGTATGGCATCA
>NZ_BADW01000200.1:0-1254 GCF_000241165.1 Pseudoalteromonas sp. BSi20439 | reverse complement strand
AACTTATTCAGCAAGGCTTTGAACAAGCTGGTGTGGCTACCATTCGTAAAAGAAGGTTGCCGCTTGAAACGGTTCTGTGGTCAATTATCGGCATGTCTTTATATCGTCAGAAATCGGTTTGGGATATTGCAACACAAATGGACATTATGTTGCCCGATAAGAAACCATTGGTCGCGCCCAGTGCGTTGGTTCAGGCAAGACAGAGGTTGGGGGAAGACGCTGTTCGAGAGGTGTTTCGCGTGATGGCAAAGCATAGCTATGAGTCTAATCAATTTGAAACCTGGGCTGGATTAAATTTGCTGGCTGTTGATGGTGTTGTCTGGCGAACGGCTGATACGCAGGAAAATCATGAAGTGTTTGAGACACAGAGTAATCAACATAGAGAGAATACTTATCCTCAGATCCGTATGGTTTGCCACATGGAAATCACCAGCCATCAACTTATCAATAGCGCCTTCTCGGGTTACCGCACCAATGAAATGAAGTTGGCCGAGGAGTTGGTAAGCACGACTCCAAATAATTCTTTAACGCTGTTTGATAAGGGATATTACTCTCTTGGTCTGCTAAATCGTTGGCATCAAGCAGGTGAGCAAAGACACTGGATGATACCCGCGAAAAAAGACCTTCAGTATGAGGTGCTACGTAGCTTTAGCAAACAGGACCAGCATATACGTTTAACCAGCACACCACAGGCAAGGAAGAAATTCACTGACTTGCCTGAATACGTCGAAGCAAGATTAGTCACGAAAACGATAAAAGGTAAAACGTATCGAATGTTATCGTCAATGGTAGACCCAATGCGATTTCCAGGTGATGAGATGGTTGAATTATATCGATACCGATGGGAAATTGAGTTGGGCTACCGCGAGATGAAGCAATCACTTCTTAACAGCGAATATACGCTAAGAAGTAAACGCCCAGATATGATTAGGCAAGAACTATGGGGCGTACTGCTGTGCTATAACTTAATCAGGCAAGGAATGACGGCAGCAGCAGGGAAATTAGGAGGTGTGTTACCCAATCAACTTAGTTTTACCAGCTGTTCAATGGCTATTACACACTTCTTCGTTACTGTATCGTTGAGCAGTCCAGGCAATATTCCTAAAGCATACAATGCCTTACTCACGAAAATGAGCTTCTTCTTGTTACCAGAAAGGCGAGAAGACAGGAGCTACCCAAGATGGGTAAAACCAAAGCCAAAGAAGTATCCGACTAAAAAGAAAAATGCCAGTCAGCTTAACTGACTGGCATTAC
>NZ_BADW01000201.1:0-549 GCF_000241165.1 Pseudoalteromonas sp. BSi20439 | reverse complement strand
GGCTCCTACTGCTTGTACGTACACGGTTTCAGGTTCTATTTCACTCCCCTCACAGGGGTTCTTTTCGCCTTTCCCTCACGGTACTGGTTCACTATCGGTCAGTTGGGAGTATTTAGCCTTAGATGATGGTCCACCTATATTCAGTCAAAGTTTCACGTGCTCCGACCTACTCGATTTCACTTAAAATGCATTTTCATGTACGGGACTATCACCCTGTATCGTGGCACTTTCCAGAGCCTTCCATTAACACATAATAAGCTTAAGGGCTGTTCCGATTTCGCTCGCCGCTACTATCGGAATCTCGGTTGATTTCTTTTCCTACGGGTACTTAGATGTTTCAGTTCTCCGCGTTCGCCTCGTTAACCTATGTATTCAGTTAACGATACCTGCAAGCAGGTGGGTTTCCCCATTCGGAAATCCTAGTCTCAAGTGCTTTTTACTAGCTTGACTAGGCTTATCGCAAGTTAATACGTCCTTCATCGCCTCCAACTGCCAAGGCATCCACCGTGTACGCTTAGTCACTTAACCATACAACCCAAACGGGTCTTT
>NZ_BADW01000202.1:0-155 GCF_000241165.1 Pseudoalteromonas sp. BSi20439 | reverse complement strand
AATTGCAGCACAGTCAATTCAATATCGAAAGATATTAAATAAATTCAGAATTCATTGAGCTGTCGAAAGACATAAAACTTTTTAATTGAAGAGTTTGATCATGGCTCAGATTGAACGCTGGCGGCAGGCCTAACACATGCAAGTCGAGCGGTAAC
>NZ_BADW01000203.1:0-377 GCF_000241165.1 Pseudoalteromonas sp. BSi20439 | reverse complement strand
TGACGAGCGGCGGACGGGTGAGTAATGCTTGGGAACATGCCTTGAGGTGGGGGACAACAGTTGGAAACGACTGCTAATACCGCATAATGTCTACGGACCAAAGGGGGCTTCGGCTCTCGCCTTTAGATTGGCCCAAGTGGGATTAGCTAGTTGGTGAGGTAATGGCTCACCAAGGCGACGATCCCTAGCTGGTTTGAGAGGATGATCAGCCACACTGGGACTGAGACACGGCCCAGACTCCTACGGGAGGCAGCAGTGGGGAATATTGCACAATGGGCGCAAGCCTGATGCAGCCATGCCGCGTGTGTGAAGAAGGCCTTCGGGTTGTAAAGCACTTTCAGTCAGGAGGAAAGGTTAGTAGTTAATACCTGCTAGCT
>NZ_BADW01000204.1:0-30298 GCF_000241165.1 Pseudoalteromonas sp. BSi20439 | reverse complement strand
CCGCTCTTGCATATCTTGTGCTCCATGGAATTCGTATTCCTATACATCAAACAAAACAGCTTGGATCTAAACAAAATAGTGGGATGTTCTATTGTATTGTCGCTATAAATTAGCGCACTGGCTCCAATAACAGAACCACGTTACAGCAAAATGCTGGTTTTTTATTGTTTTAAATTTGAAGATGAATTACGCAATACCTTAAAAAAAGAGACTGCCAGCCAATCTCATTATGTATATGCTTCCTATCAGATTACTAATAACTTATAGACTTAACATTCTCATGCAGTTATAGATCCTACGTGTTAAAATTTGATTTTAACTTTGCATATTATTGAGGTGTCTATTGCCAACCAATGATTATCAACGAGTGCTAAATGAGATAACTCAAGAGGTTAAACCTTTATTGAGCCAAGGTAAGGTTGCTGATTATATCCCTGCACTTGCTGAAATTGATCTTGAGCAGTTTTCTATTGCCATTTACACCACTGAGGGGGAGATATTTTGCGCGGGTGATTGTGAACAGCGTTTTACTATTCAATCTGTTTCTAAAGTAATGACTCTTACATTAGCGCTGCAACGTTATGGCGATGAACTATGGAGTAGAGTGGGTAAAGAGCCCTCTGGAACAGCATTTAATTCACTGACACAGCTTGAGTTTGAAAAAGGCATACCCCGTAACCCATTTATTAATGCGGGTGCCATAGTTACCTGTGATGCTTTATATAGTCGTTTATCAGCACCCATGCACTCTATGCTGGAAACATTTCGCGATTTATCTGGTAATCGAAGTATCGTAATAGATAAACAAGTGGCTAATTCAGAGTATGAGTTTAGGCATCGAAATGCGGCAATGGCACACTTAATGAAATCATTCGGTAACTTTGAAAATGAAGTTGATGATGTGCTGTGGTCATACTTTAATTTTTGTGCCATAGAACTTAATTGTATCGAACTTGCTAAGGCGTACAATTTTTTAGCTAATAAAGGGATAGACTATAGTTCTTCTAAACGAGTGCTTTCTAGTCGTCAGAATAAGCAACTAAATTCGTTGTTATTTACCAGTGGTTTATATGATGCGGCGGGTGATTTTGGTTATCGAGTAGGAATGCCGGGCAAATCAGGTGTTTCTGGCACTATATTGGCGGTGTTACCGAATAGATTTACTGTGGCAGTGTATTCCCCAGGATTAAACTCTTTTGGTAATTCAGTCGCAGGAATAGCAGCATTAGAGCTGCTATCTAAAAAGCTTGATATATCTATATTTTAAATACGCTTAGTGCATTGGGATTTTATTGCTCCCAATACACTTGCTCTAAGCAATCTTCGCGCTCTGGTAAGCCACGTGATAAGCGTGGAGAATGCTGAACCAGTACTTCGTAACTTGCACGGTTGGCGTATTTACTAATTTGAGCGAGCGAAGAGTAGGTAATCGCTTGTTGCTGATGTTTTGCTGAATTAGCAACGTTCAACTTATGATAAACATTCGCTGATAAGTCATGCAATACAGCGGCTAAAGCACAATCACCAGCGCCGTTGGTATTTTTAATCGAGTCAGGCCCGCCCATAAACGGAGCAGTATGACTATATGCCTTTATTGGGTTTTCACAGTCAACTTTACGCATTGCACGTGAAAACTCATAACGATTAAAGTCAGGGATAGCACCAGGCAAAAGTGGATACTCTGTTTCGCGTTTGAAACTGTCATCAACAAAACCGGCCATAAATAAGCCTTTTTCACCGGCAGTACAAATTACTAAATCAACCCAGTCTAATGCTTTGTCGGCAGCTAGTAATGGATCTTCAAATCCAGTAATTGCTTGGCCTTCTTCTTCGTTCATAGCAAGGATATCAACATGCTTTTCTACAAAGTTAGCCCACCATGTCGGATCCTGCTCGATAAGAAACTTAGTACCGAGTGTTAATACAACCGGTACATCTGCATCGTTAGCATACTTGATTGCTTGCATGGTCGCTTCGGTCATGGTTTCATCGCCTTGAGTACGCATTAAATAAGCGCTAATCACTAATGCCGATGAGCCTTCGATTAGCTCTTTATCAATTGACTCAGGCTTTAGATAATTCATTAGGCCAGCACTAATGGCAAAGGTGCGTTCACCCGTTTCATCAATCAATGTGAAACAGCGGCCTATAGGACCATCTACAGGCTGTAAGTAGTCTAAGTCTACGCGACTTGAGTTATTACATAAAAAGCGATAAGCATAACTGCCTATTTTTATGTTTTCACTCATTACACCTAATAGCACCGAACGGTCATCAGCAAGTACGGAATAGTTGTGCATCGTGTTGCCAACGGTTCCGCCTGCGAATTCGTAATCGACCATGTCGTTTAGTTTTAAGCGATCGTATAAAGCATTGGTGATGTCATTATCTATAACTTGCGACATCCCTCGGCGCAATTGAAATTCATCGAGAAAAGCTTGGTCAACCTTAGCTTCTATATCAACAACGATTTGATCGATTCCCGTAATATAGCTGCGGTGTAATCGCTCAGTGGCGTTAAGTTGATTGGTCAGTGGATCTTTGGCTTCCACTGGAAAATAATGTTTATGCCTGCGGCGTCCAGGAAATTTCATTTGCTACCCGTGTTGTGAGCTAAATAAAAAAAGCGAGAGATTATAGCGTAAATCCTGCCTTATGAGCCATGACAAACCACTTAAATTTGTTTTATTTTTGCAATAAAGTGATCAATGACGCATTTTATTGCGCTAAGTTGGTATAATTACGGCATAAAAAATAGTTAAGTAATAATAATGACAGAGCCATTTGACGACCAATATTGGATGGAACAAGCGCTTGTGTATGCAAAACAAGCGGAGCAGCTAGATGAGATCCCGGTAGGGGCTATAATTGTTAAAGATAATCAGCTTATTAGCGCAGGCTATAATCGTTCAATTACTGATAACGACCCGTCGGCTCATGCTGAGATGATAGCGGTACGTGAAGCAGGAAAAGTACTTAATAATTACCGCTTAATTGACTGTACTCTTTACGTCACGCTAGAGCCATGCTCTATGTGCGCAGGTCTGTTAGTGCACAGCCGAATTAAACGTTTAGTATTTGGTGCAGCCGATGCTAAAACGGGTTCTGCTGGTTCTATTATGAACTTGTTGCAAGAACCTCGTTTAAACCATCAAGTAGAAATAACGGGTGGGGTTTTAGAGACACAATGTGCAGAGACTATTTCTAGTTTTTTTAAGCGTCGCCGAGCACAAATTAAAGCGGCAAAGCTAGCCGCTCGCAACCTTAACAACGATTAATCAGCTGCTGCTATTAAGGCGTCTAGCTCAGCCATTTGCTGCATAGCAAACATACGACGGCGCCAAATTATCTTTTTATGTAAGTTTCTTAACATCACTCGACGACGAGTGGCAGTTGAGTGTTTTATACAACGTTTAAGCTGATGTGTACGTCTACGTTTAAGCATTACTTATCCTTATGTGCTTGGTGATGACACAGATTTTAATACAATTGAGCCAGATTATTGAATAATTGATTGCAAGTAAACAACTATTTGCTTTTCTAACATGTAGCTAATATGCGCGAAATTTTCATAGCGCTTTTATTTTTCTTTTTCTACGCCATCACTAATACGTTGATTTGCATCACCTGGTTTAATGCTTTTATCTTTTATCTTTTGTTTCTTTTTCTGTTTCGGAAGTTGGCGGTATAGTTGTCATTGCATTGTTTTCATCTAGCCAAACAAGTGCATCGTAATAGCGACGAATATTATCAACATAAGTCACTGCAACATCACCGCGAGCATAGCCATAGCGTGTGTTACGGTAGTGACGTTTTTTTACTAGCAATGGTAAGCGCTTTTTAACGTCAGCCCATTTATCAGGGCTAGCGCCTTGCTGTTCGGTAATTATGCGGGCATCGTTGACGTGCCCCCAACCAACATTATAAGCGGCAAGTGCAAGCCAAGTACGATCAGGCTGCGGGATTCTATCAGGTATACGCTTGATTAATTTAGCTAAGTATTTCGCACCGCCACGTATGTTTTGTTCTGGTTCTAAGCGATTAGTAACACCGACTTGTTTTGCTGTGCGCCTTGTTAGCATCATAATACCGCGTACACCCGTTGGTGATTTAGCTCGTGGGTTCCACATCGACTCTTGATAACTCAATGCAGCAAGTAAGCGCCAATCAAGGCTACCCGCATATTGCACAAACCAAGGTTGATATTTAGGCAGTGTTTCTTTTATTGCATCTATGTAGGCTAAGGTATTAACGTAATTAAACTGACGTACATGGCCAAAGTACTTCTCTTCAAGTACATAAAGTTGATTGTTTTGTTTTGCTTCACCAAAAAAAGGAACTAGCAATGCGTACAATGAGTCATCATTCGACTTTTTAAGTATCCATGCAATTGAATCATTACGGGTAACTGAAAAGCCAATACTCAAGTTAGGGTGATAGCGCCTAAACAACGCTAATGTATGAGAATCCGCTAAGGTGTAATCTATTTCCCCATCAATAACGGCTTGTAATAACTCTTCTTCATCAAACTCTTCGGTTTCATTCCAAGTTAAATCTGGGTTGTTTTGTTTTATTTCTTCTAATGTTAATGAATGACTACTTTTAGCAATAATGGTGAAGTTACCAGTTAAATCATCAAAATCTCTTGGCCGTTCACGACCTTGCTTAAATACTAATTTTTGACTTATTGTTCTGTAAGTTGGGCCATAGCGGTAGCGTTCGGCGCGCGCCTTATTAAAAGTAAGTCCAGAGGCAATTAAATCGAGATCGCCACTATCTAAGCGCGCAAACATATCGGATAAATTAAAAAAGGGTACAATTTCAAGCTCTACCCCTAAGTAGTCTGCAAACGCTTGAGAGAGCTCAAATTCAAATCCTTGCTCCCCTTGAACGGCTTGATAGTAATTACTTGCACTGGCAAGTGTACCAATACGAATTTTGTTTTCAGATTTGATTTGGGCAAGCTGTGTTGATTGCTCTTGTGTATTACATGCACACAAAAGTATGACTAACGTAATGATTGTTATTAGCTTTATCTTCAACATATTCGCCTCTTTAGCATCGTAGCTCCTGTTATAACAAAACTTACTGATTACGTCACTTATCGTTTAAGCGCAGTGAGTAAAAAATAGGTGTAAACAAAAAGAAAAAGTTAATTTAATGAAAAGCGCATTTTTGAGTTAAATCTGAGAGTAATTTGGACTATAATACGCGCCTAAAATATCGTTCAATCCCTAACCCCGGGTGAAATTACTTATGTTGATCCTTCGTGGTGCACCAGCACTTTCAGAGTTCAGAGTTAATAAAATTTTAGCGCGTTGCCAACAATCGCAACTTCCTGTCACCAATGTATATGCCGAATACGCTCACTTTGCCGATTTAACATCGCCATTAAACACTGATGAGCACACCAAACTTGAAAAGTTATTAACCTACGGCCCAACAATTGCTGAGCATGCGCCAGCAGGTCAGTTGGTATTAGTAACGCCTCGCCCTGGTACTATTTCGCCATGGGCTTCAAAAGCGACTGATATCGCTCATAACTGTGGGCTTAAGCAAGTTCATCGCGTAGAGCGAGGAATAGCATATTATGTTGAGGGTGATTTAAGCACCGATCAGCTTACACAGGTTACAGCGCTTCTTCATGACCGCATGACTGAAGCTACTCACAGCAAATTAGAAGATGCAGCGCAGTTATTTCGCAGCGATGCGCCACGCCCAATGTCATCAGTTGATATTTTAGGTGGCGGCCGCGAAGCATTAGCCGTAGCCAATATAGAGCAAGGGTTTGCACTTGCTGATGATGAAATTGACTACTTAGTAGAAAACTTCATCAAGTTAGGGCGCAATCCTAACGACATCGAATTATTCATGTTTGCACAAGCAAACTCAGAGCATTGTCGTCATAAAATATTTAATGCTGATTGGACTATCGATGGTATTGAACAGCCAAAGTCGCTGTTTAAAATGATTAAAAATACCTTTGAGCACAATCCTGAAAATGTATTGTCTGCTTATAAAGATAATGCAGCTGTAATGAAAGGCTCAAAGGCGGGTCGCTTCTTCCCGAATGTGCAAGGTGAATATGCGTATCATCAAGAAGACATTGAAATCTTAATGAAAGTTGAAACCCATAACCACCCAACAGCAATAGCTCCTTTCTCTGGTGCGGCGACTGGGTCGGGTGGTGAGATTCGTGATGAAGGCGCAACCGGTCGAGGCTCTAAGCCAAAGGCGGGTTTGGTAGGTTTTACTGTATCTAATTTACGTATTCCAGGTTTTGAACAGCCTTGGGAGAGTGATTTTGGTAAGCCTGGCCGTATTGTTAATGCCCTAGACATTATGACTGAAGGCCCATTAGGTGGTGCTGCGTTTAATAATGAGTTTGGCCGTCCTAACCTTTTAGGTTATTTCCGTACTTACGAAGAAAAAGTAACGAGTCACAATGGTGAAGAGGTACGTGGTTACCACAAGCCAATTATGCTTGCCGGTGGTCTAGGTAATATTCGTGCTGATCATGTTCAAAAAGGCGATATTCCAGTAGGCGCAAAATTGATTGCGCTTGGCGGCCCTGCAATGAACATTGGTTTAGGCGGTGGTGCTGCATCTAGCATGGCATCGGGTCAATCAAACGAAGATTTAGACTTTGCTTCTGTTCAACGTGAAAACCCAGAAATGGAACGTCGTTGTCAAGAAGTGATCGACAAATGTTGGCAGCTAGGTGATGCAAATCCTATTGCGTTTATACATGATGTGGGCGCTGGTGGTTTATCAAATGCATTCCCTGAGCTTGTAGATGATGGTGGCCGTGGTGGTAAATTCCAGCTGCGCGATATCCCTAATGATGAGCCAGGCATGGCTCCACACGAAATTTGGTGTAATGAATCGCAAGAGCGCTATGTGCTTGCTGTGGGCGTTGAAGACTTTGCACGCTTTGAAGCAATTTGTAAGCGTGAGCGCGCACAATATGCAGTTATTGGTGAAGCAACAGAAGAGCGTCATTTAACGGTTGCGGATAGTCATTTTGATAACAGCCCTGTAGATTTACCACTGGATGTATTACTAGGTAAAGCACCTAAAATGCATCGTGATGTTACTTCGCAACAAGTAGTAGGCACTGCACTTGATATGGATGCTATTAATCCTGCGGATGCAGCGCAGCGTTTATTACGTTTACCAACCATTGCAGAAAAAACCTTCCTGATTACTATCGGCGATCGCTCTGTAACTGGTTTAGTAGCGCGCGATCAAATGGTAGGCCCATGGCAAGTGCCTGTGGCTAACTGTGCAGTTACCGCAGCAACTTACGATACCTACCACGGTGAAGCTATGTCACTAGGTGAACGTACTCCAGCGGCATTACTTAATTATGGCGCCTCAGCACGTTTGGCTGTGGCCGAGTCTCTTACAAATATTGCTGGTGCTAATATTGGTGGCTTAGAAAACATTAAGTTATCTGCAAACTGGATGGCGGCTGCGGGTCACCCTGGCGAAGACGCAGGTCTATATGAAGCGGTAAAAGCCGTAGGTGAAGAGTTATGTCCAGCACTTGGGTTAACAATTCCTGTAGGTAAAGATTCTATGTCGATGAAAACGACATGGAAGAACGAAGATGATGCTACAGAGCAATCTGTAACATCACCGTTATCGCTTATTATCACTGCGTTTGGTCGTGTTGAAGACGTACGTAAAACAGTGACCCCACAGTTACGAACAGATAAAGGCGATACATCGCTTATTTTAGTTGACTTAGGCGCGGGTAAAAACCGACTGGGCGCATCAAGCCTTGCACAAGTATATAAGCAGCTTGGTGATGTTACTCCTGATGTAGACAGCCCTGAGTTACTAAAAGGCTTTTACAATGCTATGCAGGCGCTAGTGGCTGATAGCAAGCTACTTGCGTATCACGATCGTTCAGACGGTGGCTTGTTTACAACTATCGCTGAAATGGCGTTTACCGGACATACCGGTGTAACCGTAGATTTAGCGACTTTGACAGGCTCTGATATTGAAGCGCTTTATAACGAAGAGTTAGGTGCTGTAATTCAAGTAGCAAACAGTGATTTAGATGCTGTAAAAGCTGTATTTGAGCAGCATGGTGTTGCCGCAATTAGCCATGTGATTGGCTCGCTTAATAATGACGATAACATTGTATTTAATCGTGGTGAGCAAACAGTACTTAATCATACTCGTACTGAGCTTCGTACAATTTGGGCCGAAACAACCTATCAGATGCAAGCGCGTCGTGATAACCCTGAGTGTGCTAAGCAAGAGTTTGACGCTAAATTTGATGCAAAAGACCCAGGCTTAAACGTTAAACTTAACTTTGACTTAAACGAAGATATTGCTGCACCGTACATTGCGACAGGTGCTAAGCCACAAATGGCTATTTTACGTGAGCAGGGCGTTAACTCGCACCTAGAAATGGCTGCTGCGTTTAACCGTGCTGGTTTTGCTGCGGTAGATGTTCACATGAGTGATATTTTAGAAGGTCGTTTAACGCTTGAACAGTTTAAAGGTTTAGTGGCGTGTGGTGGCTTCTCTTACGGTGACGTATTAGGCGCCGGTGAAGGCTGGGCTAAGTCAATATTGTTTAACGATATGGCACGCGATCAGTTCCAAAGCTTCTTCCATCGTGAAGATACCTTTAGCTTAGGTGTATGTAACGGTTGTCAGATGCTATCAACATTAAAAGAGTTGATTCCAGGTACTGAACATTGGCCGCGCTTTGTAACTAATAAGTCAGAGCGTTTTGAAGCACGCTTTAGTCTGGTTGAAATTCAAGAAAACCCATCGGTGTTCTTTAATGGTATGGCAGGTTCACGTATGCCAATTGCAGTTTCTCATGGTGAAGGTCATGCAGAATTTGCAAATGATGCGGCAACTAAGGCTGCACTTGCAAGCGGCACCGTAGCAGTTAAATTCGTTGATAACTACGGTAACCCAACAACACAGTACCCAGCAAACCCGAATGGTTCACCTGAAGGGATCACGGGTATTACATCAACAGATGGTCGTGCAACTGTAATGATGCCACACCCTGAACGTGTATTCCGTGCGGTTGCTAACTCTTGGCATCCAGATGAGTGGGCTGAGGATAGCCCATGGATGCGTATGTTTAGAAATGCGCGTAAAAATGTAGGTTAATATACACGCTAGATTCATGATCTAAATGTAAGATAAAAAGGCTGCCTTGTGCAGCCTTTTTTGTTTAGACTGTTCAAGGTTCAAGGTTCAAGGTTCAAGGTTCAAGGTTCAATAAGGATAGTATGATCAAACGCATCGCATGGGGAGTCGTGTTTTTATTTCTGAGTGTTTTAACACTGGGTTATGTATTTCGTATGCCTATAACTCAATGGGCTATAGCGCCAACTTTGAGCCAATCTGGCGTTGAACTACATTGTTTAGATTGGTCACTAAACTCAAATATTAGCTTAGACGTAAACCGATTATGTTTGACTTACCAAGGCCATCAAATTGAGCTTGGTGGAATTGTGGCTGATACAAAAAAAATAACTGTTGGCCGCGCTAATCTTCGTTTAAATGATAGCGAGAGTGTCTCAACAAGTAATAACTCCTTCAAAAAGCTGGCACTTAGTTTACCCAAAGAGCGGCCGAAAATTGATATCAAAAGATTGTTAATTACCCACCCACAACTTCATGATGAATTAGTGGTTAGCATTGGTGAAGAGAAGCTAAATACATTTGTGATTTCAGGTGATGCGATTGCAGAAGTAACAGTTAGCAATCATAAAATTACTGGTCACTTTAAGTTAGCAGATGGATTACTAACAAAGATAAAGCCGATACCCGCGCTTTCATTAAACAGTGGGCATGAGTTCACCTTTGATGGGTTATCCGTTGATATAAAATCAAACATAGATGCTGAGTTTACACAGCAGTTTAGTAAATGCCCAGTAACGCTAAAGGCTTTTGGTGATATGAATATTTACTATCACTTTAACGATAAAAAAGCCTTGTTAAATACACAGCAATTAACCAGCTTGGTAACGTTTGATAGTGATTGTTTGACGCTTATAAGCAATCAATCACAGCGTGAATTTGTAGCCAAGCAGCTGCCGTTAAAATGGCAATTGATGCTTAGTGATACGGTAAAGTTTGAAAACGGACAACTTGTTATACCGTCAATGCTATTAAACACTAAAAATAGTGAAACGAAGCTCAGCCTGAAAAACCTAGCAATTAATATTCAGCAGCCGTTAGAGTATGCCAAAGGCAATATTAAGTTATTGTTTATCAGTGAAGACGTTGAGCATATAGAAATAGATGCAGCTTTAAATAACTTGGCTGTGAATGGCAACTACCAATTAAAAGTTGATGAGCTGCCTGGTTTTTTACCCGCATCAGCTAAAAAGGTAGCAAGCACAGGTCAATTTAAAATAGCGGATGTTTTACAACATAAAAAAAATGCGAAAATAACCAGCGAGATTGCTTTTGCTGAGCTTAGTTTTGATAAATTAACAGTAAAGAGCTACAAGGCACAGTTTACGACTGAGCTTGACGATAAACAAAATATAAAGGCTAGCCTAAATAGCCAATTACGCTCAGTGGCTTATGAGCAATACCAAGTGCGCGGTGTAAATAATCAATTATCAGCATCTTCTAGTTTGGCTGTTGGCGAATTATTTGTCGATTTAAACAGTGAAACTAAACTTACCCAATTTAACAGTGCTCTTTTAAACCTAAGTAATATTCGCATAAGCTCCAAAGGCCTGCAAAGTCGGGCGCTTCAAGCCTCACATCATATATTTATTGATGGTATTGAGTTGGTAGCCAGTCACCACATATCTGCTGCGGAACATCCATTTGAGATAACAGTTGCAGATCAAGCTGTGACTAAACTTAACCCTGTTTTACAGCAGTTTGAACCATTAGCCACGCTGACCGACGGTAGCTTTAATGGGGTTGTTCGCGGAGATGTTAATTTACAGCAGGCTGAGTTTGCATTTCAAGTAGAACAGGTAAGTGGCTTATACAACGATTATTTAGCTACGCATTTTAGCAGTCGCTTAACGGGTTCTTATGATTCAGGGCAGCTTAATGTGGCTCCTACTACATTTGAATTAAATGAGTTACGAGCAGGTGCTGTTGTGAGTAACATTGTCGGTAATTTTAGTGTTGAGAACTCTATTGCTCGCGCTGAAAAAATAACTGCTGATGTACTTGGTGGTCGTTTTGCTTTGGATAGCTACAAAGTGACTGAAAAAGCGCAGCAGTCTTTGGTCATATTTGAAAATATTGATGCGAGTAAACTTATTACCTTAGATGATAAATCGGGCATAACACTAACTGGTCGAGTGAATGGCCGCTTACCCGTTTACTTTGATCAACAAGGTATTTCGGTAAAATCTGGTGAATTATCTAACCAAGGAACAGGTAAACTAGTTATTACTGACAATGCAGCTTTTGATGCAGTTAAAGCTCAGCAACAAGAACTGGACCCGATTTTAAGCTTGTTGGAAGATTTAGACATTCAGAGCTTAAACAGTAGTGTTGACTTAAAGCCTGACGGTTGGCTTTATTTAGGTGTAAACTTAAAGGGATACAATAAGGAACAGGCGCAGCAAGTTAACTTTAATTACAACCATGAAGAAAATGTTTTTACACTCTTAAGAGCATTGCGCTTAAGTGATGAAATTACTCAAAAAGTTGAACAAGAGTATTCAACAAAAGGAACTAAAAATGACTAAATGGCTGATAATACTTACAGCACTGGGGTTGCTTAGTGCATGTACGCACCGCGTTGAAGTGGCAGCGAAAGAGCCAATCACTATTAATTTAAATGTTAAGGTTGATCATGAAATTCGTGTCAAAGTAGATAAAGAGCTCGATAATTTATTTAGCGATGACAGTGAGTTATTTTAAGGAGCTAGAATATGAATATTAAAAATAAATTAAATATAGTAACCCTAATCAGTGCCGTTTGTATGTCATTTTCAGTTTGGGCTATGAGTTTAGATGAAGCTAAAAGCCAAGGCTTAGTTGGTGAAAACAGCTCAGGCTACCTTGGATTAGTTGTACAAAATACAGAAGCAAAAGCGGTTGTTGATGACGTTAACGAAAAACGTAAGGCACAGTACTTAAAATTAGCTAAAAAGAATAACTTGTCACTTGCACAAGTTGAGGCATTGGCAGCAGCAAAAACAATCGAAAAAACGCAAAGCGGCCATTATATTGAAGTAAATGGTAGCTGGGTCAAAAAATAAAGTTAATGGGTCAACTAAAGGTATTAAAAGCCGAGCTTATACGCTCGGTTTTTTACAGTTTTCTAATAATTGTTGCCAAAAATCAATGCCTTTTCGGCGTGCTAAGTTTATATTATGCTCAGGAATAGACTCAGGTTCGTCATAGTTTTCAAGTGCTTCACTCATACTTGCTTCACGAATTAGGTGCAAGGTAGGAAACGGTGCTCTATTTGTGTAGTTGGCCGGATCGGTTTCATCGCTATCGGCAAATACATAATCAGGGTGAAAATTTGCAATTTGATATTTACCTTCAAAGCCTTGTGCAACCAATAGCGCATTTGCTAAATCGACTAAATCTAAAAAGTCTTCAAAGTCACTAAAACCGTTATCGAACATGATTAGCGTGGTTTCTCGTTCGCGCTCGCGGTCAAGCTCGATACATTGCTCAAGCATATCCATTACAGCATCATCGATAGTATTGGCGTTACTTACAATGTAATGAATACAGTTGTTTTCGACTTCTTTACGGGCAAACGGGCAAAAGTTATATTTTACAATAACGGATGAAACCCATTCTCGGGTTTGGCTAATAGCTATGTTAGTCACTGTTTTAGCTCTAAGTATTGATTAATAATAGTGAGTGTTTTTTTATGGCGCCTTGGTTTTTAGCAACACATTGCGCAGCTTTTGTGCCGAGCGTTTGGCATGCCTTTTTATTTTGGCTAAAGGTAATGAGTTGTTGTGCCAGTTCATCTGCATTTTCTACCACGCATGCCCCTTTGAGCTTTGTTAACTCAGGATAGACATGATCAAAGTTATACGTGTGAGGGCCTGTTATTACACCGACCGAAAATGCGGCTGACTCAAGCGGGTTATGACCACCACGACGAATCAAACTACCGCCAATATAACTAACACTAGCCGCGCCGTATAAACACTGTAATTCACCTAGCGTATCGGCAAGTAAAACGTGTTCGTTTTGGTAATTATTTTGGATACGACGACTAAAGCTTAAAGTACTTTGTGTGAGTAGTTCAGCCACTTTATCAAATTGCTCGGGGTGTCGCGGGGCAATAATCAATAAAGCATCAGGCTGCTTTTTTAACAACTGCTGGTGGGCATCGAGTATTAATTCATGCTCTATAGGGTGAGTAGAACCTGCGACCCATATAAAGCGTTCTGCTTTTTTATAATATTGCTTTAAAGAGGCTACTTTATCGAGTTGTGTAGTGGTTGGGGTAATATCAAATTTTATTGATCCCGTTACATGGCTTTTTTCAGCAGGTAGCCCTAATTCAATAAAGCGATTTGCATCGGTTTTGTCGTGACTTGCAAGTGCGGTAATTGATTGCATGATACTGCGAGTTAGCTGGGCCACTTTTTCGTAGCCTTGCTGAGACTTTTCAGATAGTCGTGCATTAACTACCAATACAGGTATATTTTGTTTGTGCGCATTAGCCATTAAGTTCGGCCATAGTTCAGTTTCTAAAATACAGAGTAATTGCGGTTTTACTCGTTTTAAAAAGCGAGTGGTGGCCATTGGAAAATCAATGGGTAAATAACTAACAGCAACGCTTTGTTTAAATTGTGCGGTAACTTGCTCTCGTCCTGTTGGAGTATTGCAGGTAATTAAAATATTTAACTGCGGTTGTTCATGTTGTAGGGCTTTAATTAAAGGGGTTGCAGCTAACACCTCGCCCACAGAAGCACAATGAAATACAACTGGTTTGTTGTTTGAAAATAAAGCGCGGCTTATGAAGCCAAAACGTTCCTTAAAGTGAGCGCGATATCCTGCGTTTTTTTACCTCTTAGTACATATAAGTAAAATACAATCAGTGGGCTAATAATAATTAATGCGAGTGAATAAAAAATGCGTGCCATACTGTTGCTTTGTATAAATGAAAGTGGCGCTAGTTTAGCGTGAAATCGTTTTTTTCTAAATACACAAATATAAAATAGCAACTTGAAAAAGGTAACAACGATAAAAACCTTCTTTATCTGAATAATAACTTTCTACCCGTACTTTAATTTAGTTATATAGAGGTGATTTGGCTATAAAATTATGGAATAATGAAATTAATTTTTCCTGCCATTTCAGTTCCAAGAGGAATATCTCATGTCAATTATAGATTCAGTGGCAACTAGCTACCTAGAAAGTTTAAATCGTCACCAAGTATTGTTCGAAACCATGGAGGCGTATCATCAAGAGGTAATGCAGTTGTTAGAAGCATGTCATAGTGCTTTACAGGCTGGTGGTAAGGTTGTTTGGTTTGGTAATGGCGGCAGTGCGGCTGATGCTCAGCATTTGGCTGCAGAGTTTGTGGTACGTTATAAGTTAGAGCGAGGACCGTTAGCGTCTATTGCTCTCACCACAGACACCTCTATTTTAACAGCGCACAGTAATGACTATCATTTTGACACAGTATTTGAACGCCAAGTTCAGGCGCTATGTAAACCTGAAGATATCGTAATTGGCTTAACTACATCGGGCACCAGTAATAATATTAATTTAGCGTTAGAAGCCGCTAATAAAATAGGAGCATTCACTGTTGCATTTACAGGTCGCGATGGAGGTAAAGTAAAAGACATCGCCAAGTTACCTATTATTATTAAAAATGATGAAACAGCCCGTATTCAAGAGGCACACATGTTTATTGGCCATTGGCTGTGTGAAGCCATGGATATGGTTGTTGCGGAGCAGCAGTAATGGATTTATCGCTATTAAAAAACTTATCAGCAGCGCGTATTTTAGTGGTTGGTGACGTTATGCTCGACCGCTACTGGTATGGTGATTCTGGCCGTATTTCGCCGGAGGCACCAGTACCCGTTGTAAAAGTCAGTAAATTTGAAGACAAAGCCGGTGGTGCCGCCAATGTGGCTAAAAATATAGCCCGACTAGATGGCAAAGTGGGTTTACTTGGCCTAATTGGCGAGGATGAAAGCGGACAAATTTTAGAAAACATTCTAGAGGGTGAAAAAATAAATTCACAGCTTGTGAGTGTATGCGATTTGCCGACTATTTCTAAAATGCGGGTGATCAGTCGTCATCAACAAGTTGTGCGTTTAGATTTAGAAGAGGCTTTTAATGAGTCTCATAGCCAGTTGTTATTAAATCGATTAGAGCTGGTGCTGAGTGATTACGACTTTATTGTATTTTCTGATTACAACAAGGGCTCACTCGCGCTAATCCAAAAAATGATTTCGGTTGCTAAAGATGCAGGTAAAACCGTGCTTGTTGACCCTAAATCATCTGATTTAGAGTTGTACCGTGGAGCTGATTACATAACCCCTAATTTAAATGAGTTTAAATTAGCGGGTGGTCAGGTTGGTTCAGAAGAGTTGCTTGCTAGCAGCGCGCGTACCCTGATTAGTGATGCGGGTATTAACGCCATGCTACTAACACGCTCAGAACAAGGTATGTCGCTAATTGATGCAACGCAAAAGCATGACTTTGCAGCGCAACAACTCGAAGTAAGTGATGTAACCGGTGCGGGCGATACTGTTATTGCTACATTAGCTGTAATGCTAGGTGCGGGTATGACCGCCAAAGATGCAGTCGAAATTGCAAACTTAGCTGCAGGTATTGCAGTAAGTAAATTGGGAGCGGCTACGGTTTCTCCTGAAGAGTTGAGCCGCAAGTTAGGCCAATACTTACAAGCCACTGGCGAGCATTATCAAACCCCATTTGATGATGTATTACAACATATTGAATTTGCAAAGCAAAATGGAGAAACCATTGTATTTACTAATGGTTGTTTTGATATTTTGCATGCAGGCCATGTGCGCTATTTAGCGCAAGCTAAAGCGCGTGGTGATAGATTAGTGGTTGGTTTAAATAACGATGAATCCATTGCCCGTTTAAAAGGCCCTGAGCGCCCAATTAACCCATTAGATGAGCGTGCTATGGTTTTAAGTGCATTAGCCTCAGTTGATTGGGTTATTCCGTTTGGCAGTGAGGCTGAAAATGACACTCCAGCAAAGCTAATTGAGCAAATTAGCCCAGATATTCTTGTTAAAGGTGGTGATTACACTGTTGAGCAAATTGCTGGTGCCGAGCATGTGTTGCGTCATGGCGGAAAAGTAGAAGTGCTTGAGTTTTTAGATGGTTGCTCTACATCAAAAGTGATTAGCAAATTAAAAGCTAGCTAGTTAGTGAAATAAAAAAGGGGATAAACTTTGGTTTATCCCCTTTTTTATACTTACAAAACTAAAAGTTATATTCGAACTTTGCAAATGCAGACGTATCGTTTTCTGCTCCATCGTTATTAGAGGCAAGTCCGCCAAGGGTAAAGCGCCCCCCCATGGCAAGCATTCTGTAACGTACTTCAAGCTGTTTAGAGCTAAATGCTGTTTTGGTAATCGAGTTACCTAAGTCTGGGTTATTTGGGTAACGGTCACGGTTGTCGCTGTTGTAGTCAATATCACGTAATTTTACTTGCCAGTCAGTTCCGCTTGAGAGTTGCCCAAGTACGGTTAATACTAGTGATTGAGCATCATTATCATAGGTAGAGCCGATAGGGCGACCATGGTAACGATACCCTGATTGGTAATCAGTGTGCTCATAATAGCAATTTTCGGTCGTTGACCCCGCAGAGCAAGACACACCTGTATCAATGTATTCTAAGTTGACTAGTAAATTCTGCTCGTAAACACGATGTGTTGTTTGTAAGCCAAATAAGTACGCTCTATCAGCTGGTTTAAACTGTGAGCTCGCATCTTCACCAATCGTACTGGCATAAACGGCATAAGGTTGATTAAATAATGTATCTGACCAACGAATATCAATACCAGCTAATTGATTACCTATTTTTGACTCTAACTGGCTATCACAATTAGAAGTGCCATCAACACATTTTGTATCACCGGCAATCATATCAATAAAATCACTAGCCGAGCTTGGTTGTCCCTTACCAGCCCATTGTGCTGACCAGCTCAGTGCTATTTCTAATTGTTGAACGGGGCGAAAGTTAACCCGAGTGCTCCACAATAACGCATCAGGAATAACGCGGGTTGATTCCAGCTTAGCCATTTGTGCAGTAAACCCCCACTGACCAATCCAACTTAACCAAGGTGTTTCAAAGGCACTGCTTTGTTCACGAGAAATACTAATGGCAGGTAAAGGTTTTGCATTACCAGACATAATTAAGCTGTTATCAACACCCGGACCCCAAAATTGCTCAATGGCACCCGCTCTTACAATCCAATTACCCATACGATACGCTAAATAGCTGTCATCTAGAGAGGTATCATTGCAGTCAGTTAGTGCTTGCTCGTTTTGAGCTATATCATCAGTTGTTTTACCGTCGACTAAGCATTTTTTGCCATCATTACGATGATTAATCGCTATTTTAGCTGCAAAGTTATGTCCTAAATAAGCGTAGGCAGCAGTTAACTCTGATTCTTGGCTATTGGTGGCACCAAAGCTAGTGGCTACAAGAGGATCTGAGCTGGCAAATGCCGAAAGCTGTACACTATGCGAACCGCTATTTTCTGACTTATAACGATGTTTTACACGTAATAACGCATCTTGCAGTTGAGGGGGTAATTGTTCTAACGAAGTATTGTTAACATCATTAATAAAGCTTTTCCACATTAATGGGTACGTTGTTACTGGCGCTAAAATTATACCTGCATCGGCAAGCTGTTGTATATCTGCCCTAAGACCATAGTCATCAGGCTTTACCCAAGGTTCAGCATTTACGGTTGTAGTTACGGCACAAAAAAGCGAAGAAAGTATAAAAATTTTGTTTCGCAAAGCTCAGATCCTTATGATTGAAATTGCCGACAAGTTTAGCAATCTACGCTCTCTATTGCAGTAATTAAATCAACCAAGATAAATTTAAAATGCCACTATAGATTAGATTAAAACATTGTAGCTCTATCGGAAAAATGATCTCGTTGATATACTCGCTGCAAAGAAAAAAAAGAGATGGTAATGAGCAACAAACGACTTTTATTTATTCCCGTGTCATCGCCTGAAGGTATTGGTGAATATATGCGCTCGTTACAGCTAGCTCATTCCCTTACCTCGGAGTACGGCAATTCGTTAGATATTCATTTCATTTTAAATAAGCACACGGCTTATGCTAAAAACTGCCCATTTCCTACCTTATTGTTAAATCAATCGGCAACAAAAGAAAATACGCATGTATGTCAGTTTATTAAGCAATACAAACCAGATGCGGTGCTATTTGATTGTGCAGGACGCGCTGAGCAAATGAAAGCTGCAAAAAAAGTGGGTGCTAAAGTTGTTTTTATTTCACAGCATGCAAAAAAGCGAGCAAAAGGTTTAAAGCTTAATAGAGCGGGCCTTATTGATACTCATTGGGTGGTTCAGCCTGATTACTGTATTGAACCTCTTTCGTGGTATGAAAAGCTAAAATTGAGCATGTTGTCTCTGGCCTATCCTGCTAATGTTGGGCCATTTACAGTGTTTGCATCAGCGCAACAAAAATCCGATGCACTAACCCGTTATCAATTGAAAGAGAAAGAATTCTTTATTGTTAACGCAGGTTCTGGTGGGCACACCCTTAATGGCCAAAACTGTGCTGATATCTACTATAAAGCAGCACTGAATATTGCGAAAGAAACAGGTTTAAAAGGGGTTGTGGTGTTTGGTCCTAATTACACTAAGTCGTTACCTAAAAGCGATGAGTTAATTTGTTTGCCAAGCCAAGAGGGGACTGAATTTTTAGCCTTACTAAGTCAGGCTAAGGTGGCATTATTAAGCGCGGGCGATACTTTACTTCAAGCCATTACTTTACAAACGCCAACGATAGCATGTGCTATTTCAAAAGATCAAAATGAGCGAGTTGTTCGTTGTGCGAGTACCGGTGTTGTTAAAGAGGCTGAGCTTGATATTTTAGATATTACCCAAAAAATAAAAGAGCTACTTTTGGAACCAAATTATAATAATACAGTAGGCCAATACGAGTCGTTAGAAAATGTGCATAGCTTTGATGTTATAACCAAAGGAGTACAAGCGTTGTTAATAGGAAGTAAGCTATGAATATTGTTATTGTAATTGACTCTCTCGTTGGTGGTGGCGCTGAAAAAGTAATGCTTACTTTGGCGCAGGAAATGGTATCAAAAGCCCACAATGTGACTATTTTGTCATTGGCGCAAAATATTGAATATGACATTCCAAACCCCTTATCTGTTGAAAGTTTATTTTCAGGTCGAGCAACAAAAGTTGATCGATTTTGGCAGATAAAAAAGAATGTTAAAGTATTAGAAGCATGGTTTGAACAAAAGCTACTTCAACTTGGTTCTATTGATTTAGTACTTTCTAATTTAGATCGTAGTAATAACTTATTAGCAAAAAGTAAAATAGAAAATATCCATTTTGTTGTTCATAACTCAGTTAATGCAGAGCTCGCTAGGCAAAAAAAACTAGGTCCGCTTTCATATTTATATCTTAAAAAAAGCAAACAAAACTTAAATGGTAAATCATTGATTTGTGTTTCTAAAGGGGTTGAAGAAGAAATAAAGCAAGGCAACTTAATTAGTCCAAGTGCTATAACAACTATTTATAACCCCTTTAATTTTAAAGAAATTAATGAGCAAGCTAATGAATCAAATATTAATATACCAGATACACCTTACTTGATTCATGTGGGACGTTTTGCTAAACAAAAACGTCACGATGTTCTGTTTGACACATTTGCCAAATTAGATAAAAAATATAAATTGGTATTGTTGTGTAATAAAAAAGAGAAAGCGTTTAAGTTAGCCAAACAATACGGAATTGAAAATCAACTTATTGTACCTGGATTTGAACAAAATCCTTATAATTGGATTAAGCAGGCTAAGGCTTTGTTGTTAAGCTCAGACTTTGAAGGATTTGGTAATGTGTTAGTTGAGGCTTTGGCTGTAGGAACACCAGTTGTCAGTACTGAGTGTCCTCATGGTCCAAGTGAAATACTTACAGGTGAGTTAAGCAAATATTTAGTACCAATTGGTCAAAGCGAAAAGCTTGTGCTGGCAGTTAAGCAAGTGCTCGCAGATAACCCAAATGTAGGCAAAGCAGCTATTTTAGAAAAAGTGTGTGCCGATAGGGTAACAGAGCAATACTTAGCATTAGCAAACTAGTTTTTATTGGGTTAACCCGTCACGATAGTGTTTATCTAAACGCTGCCAATCGTTTTGCTGCCAATGAAAGTTGCTATTGCGGCTTTGCTCTTTTAAAAAGGAGCGCTGTAAGCGAGACATATTGCTTTGTTGCCATTTTTTATGGGGAACTTTTATTTCGCCACGGTCAAAGTCGATAATGTAAACATCACCAGAGTCATCAAATAAAATATTATTAATATTTAAATCAGCGTGATAAACCCCTTTACTATGAAATTGGGCAATAGTTTGTGCTATTTTTTTTATCTCAGCTTCACTCAATGTGCGTTCAATCAGTATATCTAATATACTTTTAGCGCCGCTAACCGCTTCAGTAATAATATCACCTCGGTAAATGAAGCCATAGCGACTCACTTTAGCTGCAATAGGCTTTGGTACATTTAAGCCTAACTCTATTAATCGAGTCATTAAGCTAAATTCTTGATAAACACGCGTTTGCTCTAGTCCCCAATATAAATATTGGTCACTAAGTAGTTTTCCTATTAGGCCGCCACGCCAATAATGGCGCAACACAGCCGTTAAATCTGCGTGTTTAAAAAACCATGCGGTTGCACGTCCCTTTTTAGCGCCAACAATTTTTTGCTGTTGCTGCCAGAAATTGGGCTCAAACCAATCTAACTCTATCTGGCTGCTATATTGAGGATGGCTCAAAATGACATGGTTATTTTTGACGTGTTGATTAAACATAGCTCATAGGGTTCGCGTTAATATGTGCACATATTAACGTGTTTTAACGCTAAGGATAAGTACTTGCAATGACGCGATTATAATTTAAGATCAGGTTTTATTATTTTACCTCCAAGGAAACGTGTGACTTCAGCGCCTACTTACACTTCAATTTGTATTTTACGTCTTTCTGCTATTGGTGATGTATGCCATGCAGTAAGTGCGGTACAAGCTATTCAAAAAGCACACCCAAATGCCAAAATTACATGGGTTATAGGTAAGGTCGAGGCGATGCTGTTAGCTGACTTACCAGGCGTTGAGCTTGTTGTATTTGATAAAAAACAAGGTAAAGCGGCACTGAAACAGTTAAAGCAAACCTTTAAAGGGCAGTGTTTTGACGTACTGCTTAATATGCAAGTGGCTTTAAGAGCAGGTTTTGTTGCTCGCTGTATTCCTGCCAAAGTTAAAATTGGTTTTGACTGGGCTCGTTCAAAAGAGCTACATAGTTTATTTATTAATAAACGCATTAAAGCCCAATCTCAGGCGCATGTTTTAGAGGGATTTAAAGGCTTTGCCCAAGCGATTGGTGTTGATGATTATGTCCCTGTATGGAATATGCCCTTTACCAACAAAGATCAAGCTAAAGCTGATGAGCTGTTAGGTGACGATTATTTATCAAATAAGCTATTTGTTATTTCGCCAGCAGCAAGTAAAGCACAGCGTAACTGGTTAGCCGATCGCTATGCTGCGCTTGCGGATTATGCACATACACAGGGGTTTAAAATAGTATTAACTGGTGGACCGACTGAACTGGAAATTAATTTAGCAAATAACATCATTAAACACTCTGATTCACCCATTCTGAACTTGGTGGGTAAAACAAAACTCAAAGAATTATTGTGCTTACTTAAACGGGCAAGCTTAGTACTTGCGCCCGATACAGGCCCAGCTCATATGGCGGTGACTGTGGGTACGCCCGTTATTGGTTTATATGCGCATTCAAACCCTGCGCGTACGGGGCCTTATTTATACCAAGACTATGTTGTTGAGGTTTACCATCAAAACTTAGTAAAGCAAACAGGTAAAATCGCCGAGCAATTGCCTTGGGGTACTCGTGTTAAAGGCGATGATTTAATGAGCCAAATAACCACCGATGCAGTAAAACAAATGTTTGATCATGTTGTTAAAAAAGAGTCGCTGTTATGAATCAAGAGAACACTAACAAGGCGCTTTTTTTAGATCGTGATGGCGTAGTAAATGTTGATCATGGTTATGTGTTTAAAAGCGAAGAGTTTGAATTTATAGACGGTGTGTTTTCAACATGCAAAGCGTTTTATGATGCGGGCTATAAAATAATTATAGTGACTAATCAGTCAGGCATTGGCCGTGGTTATTATTCTGAGAGCGAATTTTTAACACTTAGCGAGTGGATGAAAGCGCAGTTTAGCGCTCATCAAATTGAAATTACGGACGTTTATTTTTGTCCTCATCATCCTAAAAACGCATTACCAGATTATTTAAAAGAGTGCGATTGCAGAAAACCAGCGCCTGGCATGTTACTTCAAGGAATAGAAGATCATCATATCAACCCTGCGCTTAGTGTGATGGTGGGTGACAAATTAGGTGACATGCACGCTGCCATTAGCGCTAATGTACGTACCAAAGTACTGGTACGTTCAGGGCAAAAATTTGATGACAAAGCTGTAAATTTTGCTGACTATGTTTGTGACTCAATCAACGACCTTCCGGCTTTGTTTGCTGATCTAACGTAGTACACACCTCAAGCCTGTAAACTGGCAGCTTTTCCTGCCAGTTAGGTAATTTGCGACGAATGACAAACAGTGCAATTTGGCGCTTAAACTTTTACAATACCCGCATTATAAATAGCAGCAACACGTCTGCTGTTTAACCCGTTCAACCAAATGGAGATCACAGATGAGAGCATCTGCTTTTTTTAGCCAATTACAACAGCAAATCGAAGACGTTAAAGCGGAAGGTTTGTACAAGAATGAACGTGTTATCACTTCGCAGCAGCAAGCTCAAATTGAAGTGGCATCAGGCGAAAAAGTTATTAATTTTTGTGCTAACAACTACTTAGGTTTAGCTAACAGCCCAGAGCTTATTAAAGCGGCGCAACAAGGCTTAGATGACCATGGCTTTGGTGTAGCGTCTGTGCGTTTCATTTGTGGTACACAAGATATTCATAAAACGCTCGAGAAAAAAATCAGTCAATTTTTAGAAACTGAAGACACCATTTTGTACTCATCATGTTTTGATGCCAATACGGGGTTGTTTGAAACCATATTAGGTGCAGACGATGCGATTATTTCTGATTCATTAAACCATGCTTCTATTATTGATGGGGTACGTTTATGTAAAGCAAAACGTTTCCGTTATGCAAATAACGATATGGCTGATTTAGAAAAGCAATTAATCGCAGCCGATGAAGCCGGTGCTAAAACTAAATTAATTGCAACCGATGGCGTGTTCTCAATGGATGGCGTTATTTGTAACTTAGAAGCTGTATGCGACTTAGCTGATAAATACGATGCACTTGTTATGGTTGATGACTCACATGCAGTTGGTTTTGTTGGCGAAAACGGTAAAGGTACACCTGAATACTGCAACGTGCTTGATCGTGTTGATATTATTACTGGTACCTTAGGTAAAGCACTAGGTGGAGCCTCGGGTGGTTATACCTCAGGTAAAAAAGAAATTGTTGAATGGTTACGTCAGCGTTCTCGTCCTTACTTATTCTCAAATTCATTAGCGCCTTCAATTGTAACGGCGTCAATTAAAGTGTTAGAAATGCTTGAAAATGGCGGTGAGCTTCGCGCTAAGCTATGGTCAAATGCTAAATACTTCCGTGAGCAAATGGAAGCGGCTGGTTTTACCTGTGCAGGTAAAGATCATGCGATTATTCCTGTGATGCTAGGAGACGCCAAAGTAGCGTCACTTATGGCTGATAAGCTATTGGCTGAAGGGATTTATGTAACCGGCTTTTCATTCCCTGTTGTACCAAAAGGGCAGGCGCGTATTCGTACCCAAATCTCTGCAGCGCACAGCAAAGAACAGCTTGATACAGCCATTGCAGCATTTACCCGTATTGGTAAAGAGATTGGTGTTATTTAATTTTCTTGTTAAATCGCGGCTGAAGTCGCGATTTTTTAATTGAGTGTGAATTATGAAAGCATTATCAAAGTTAAAAGCAGAGCCAGGCATTTGGATGACAGATGCACCAAAGCCTGAAGTGGGTCATAACGATCTGTTAATTAAGATTCGTAAAACGGCTATTTGTGGCACCGATGTGCATATTTATAAGTGGGATGAGTGGGCACAAAACACCATACCGACGCCTATGGTGGTTGGCCACGAATACGTGGGTGAAGTAATCGACATGGGCCAAGAGGTGCGTGGTTTTGAGATTGGCGACCGTGTATCAGGTGAAGGTCATATAACCTGTGGCCATTGTCGTAACTGTCGTGCTGGGCGCGTTCACTTATGTCGTAATACAACAGGGGTCGGTGTAAACCGCGAAGGCGCATTTGCAGAGTATTTAGTGATTCCTGCATTTAATGCGTTTAAAATCCCAGATAATATTAGCGATGAACTTGCCTCTATTTTTGACCCATTTGGCAATGCAGTACACACGGCTTTATCGTTCGATTTAGTCGGTGAAGATGTCTTGATCACCGGTGCTGGCCCAATTGGTATTATGGCTGCAGCTGTGGCTAAGCATGTGGGTGCACGCCATGTGGTTATTACTGATGTAAATGAATACCGCCTAGACTTAGCACGTAAAATGGGCGCAACGCGTGCTGTAAACGTCGCGAATGAAAAGCTTGAAGATGTAGCTAAAGAGCTGGGCATGACTGAAGGCTTTGATATTGGCCTAGAGATGTCAGGTGTACCAAGTGCATTTAATGCCATGCTAAATAACATGAATCATGGCGGCAAAATTGCCATGTTGGGAATTCCACCTTCAGATATGGCGGTCGATTGGAATCAAGTTATTTTTAAAGGCTTAGTGATCAAAGGTATTTACGGTCGTGAGATGTTTGAAACTTGGTACAAAATGGCCAGTTTGATTCAATCAGGGCTTGATTTAAAACCAATTATTACTCATCAGTATTCAATAGATGACTTCCAAGCTGGCTTTGATATGATGATTTCAGGCCAATCGGGTAAAGTAATTCTTAACTGGGATTAATTACCCCTTGTTAAGAGAATTAAAGGCGGCATTTGTCGCCTTTTTTGTAATTATAAGAGAGTACTATGGCATTTAAACATATATCAATCGCACAAACCCTTGAACTACTCGATAAAGAAGATGTAGTGATTGCTGATATTCGCGATCCTAATTCTTATCAAGCGGGTCATATTCCGGGTTCAGAGGCATTATCTAATGCGAATATTGCCCAATTTATGATGGAAAAGGAGTTTGACCAGCCGATTATTATTGTCTGTTATCACGGTATGAGCTCACAAGGCGCTGCCAGCTACTTAGTAGAGCAAGGCTTTGAAGATGTTTACAGTATGGATGGCGGTTTTACTGCATGGGAAGCCGCTTACAAAGATAAAGTATCACGATGATAGAGCTAGGCAGCCTAACTAACCCCCGTGCTGCACAGGGCTTTATAGATTACTTAAAAAGCCAAGGGTTTAGCGGGCAAATTCGTACTGAGGATGGCCATACGCTTGTCATTAGTGTGGCGCCTGAGGACTTTCATGCGGTGCAACCGTTGTGGAATGAATTTGCTAAAAACCCTAATCATGAACGTTATCAACAAGCGTCATGGCAAGTAGGCAGCACGCAATCACCATTAAAATATCAAGGCCAGTCGCTTAATTTAGTCGCGCGGTTTAAAGCCTTAAGTTGGCTTAATCAGAGCGTTAGTATTCTCAGTATTATTGTTTATATTGCCTTTTTATTTGGTGCGTTTGAACCTATTTACATGGCGTTGCAGTTTAACCCTGCGTCACCACTTACTTGGTTAACCCCGGCTATTGTGCATTTTAGCGCCATGCATATCGTGTTTAATCTAATTTGGTGGGTTTCACTGGGTGACAATATTGAAAAGCAATGTGGTAAGTCGAGTTTAATCGGACTTTTTTTAGTTACCGCTTTAATAAGTAATTGGGCACAGTACTTAATGGTCGGGCCTAACTTTGGTGGGCTTAGCGGTGTTGTATATGGGTTGTTAGGCTTTTGTTGGATTTACAGCACCCTTAACCCTAAACAGCCTGCACTGGTTACAACTGCAATTGTTGGATTTATGCTGGTATGGTTAGTACTTGGTTTTGCAGATGTATTATTTGTTGGAATGGCTAATTGGGCACACTTAGGTGGGCTCGTTAGCGGTATGGCTTTTGCCTATACCGCTCAGCTTTTTAAAACAAAAAGTGCCTAATGATATAAATATTTAGTAAATAAGAGATCACGGATGATCTCATGTCCTGTTTCTTCTTTAAGAAGGCTCTTTAGTTTTTCTGCGCTTTTAAGGCGAATTTGCTCACGCCCTGTTAAAGACTTTATTTTGTTTTCAGGCTCTTTAGATAATATCTCTACTAACGCATCACGAAGTAACGGCGTGTGGTGTTCCACGATTGCAATATCTGATGTTTTATTAAGCATTAAATCAACAGTGACACGTACATAGCCCATTTTTTTACTCGATGGGCCAATGTAATTAGTAATAATGTCTGGCTCAAACCCAAAATAACCGACAGTAGACTCAGCACGTGCCGATAAGCTAGTTAAGCTGACTAGAAGAATAAAAAGGCCTGTAAATACTGTTTTTTTCATTTCAAAAGCGTTTCCGTAAACTGGTTACAAATAGTTTATACTTATTAGTAAATAAGATACAGCAAGATGCTGTTATTTGTTGTGTTTGTAAAAGTACTCTGGATTCAAGTTTGGGATAGGCAATAGCGAGAGTCAAATGCTGATTAGCTTTTTATAATAACAGGGTGTGCTTGGTATTGAGTAAATCGCGCTTTTTCAAATTCGTTGGCAATGTTATGATCTCTTTGATTTTTTTCAAGTGGAGTTATTGTGATTACTTTTCCTCTTTCTTTATCTGCTGATTGGCAGAGTACCACTCAAGTAACTGGCTTATCTAACGCTGAGAAAGAGTGGTTATTTGAACCGCATTCTTTAACGGCTAAATTAAAAAGTCAGTCTCAGCGTTTTGCTGTAAAAGTGTTGAGTGAGCAAAAAGTAGACCTTTCGCAATCACAGCAAACGCTATTAAGTGAGCAGGTAAGTACAGTACTTAACCGTGAAGTGTTACTGTTGTGTGATGACAAACCAGTTGTATATGCTCAAAGCTGGTTGCCAATATCAAACAACAATACAAATAATCAGCTGCATAATATGGGTGAACGTCCGTTGGGTGATGTTATCTTTCAAGACCCTGCGTTAAAGCGCGCTGATATTGAAATTGCTCGCTTTGATGATAATCACCCATTGCAATCACTGGTGAGCGAACTTAATTTACCGAATCGCTCTTTACTGGGCAGACGCAGCGTATTTTCTTTACATAACTATCAATTTTTGGTCTGTGAGGTTTTTTTACCAGGAGCTTACTTATACTCATGAAACTAGCCGCTTTGTCTGTTAATCATATTCCCTATTACATCCAGTTAATGCGAATAGATAAGCCCATAGGCACCTTATTATTACTTTGGCCAACTTATTGGGCGCTGTGGATAGCAAATGAAGGGATACCAAGCCTAACAAACTTCATTGTGTTTACCCTTGGGGTAATAGTTATGCGTAGCGCAGGATGCGTTATCAATGATTTTGCTGACAGGAAAATAGATGGCTCAGTAAAGCGTACTTGTCAGCGGCCGCTAGCGACCGGAGCGGTAAGTAGTGGCGAAGCAATTAGTTTGTTTTTATTACTCGTTGTCATCGCTTTTATATTAGTATTATTGCTTAATACCAATACTATTTTGTTATCGTTTGGTGCACTTGGATTAGCGTTTTGTTATCCCTTTATGAAACGTTACACGCAACTTCCTCAAGTTGTATTGGGCGCGGCTTTTGGTTGGGCAATCCCAATGGCTTTTATGGCATCAATAAACTCTTTACCCGTGCAGGCATGGTTGCTATTTATTGCCAATATTTGCTGGACGGTGGCTTACGACACTATGTATGCCATGGTTGATAGAGACGATGATTTAAAAATAGGAGTAAAATCAACCGCTATTTTATTCGCCAGTTATGACCGCCATATTATAGCGCTACTTAACTTTAGCTTTTTTGCGTTGATGGTTTTAATTGGGTTGATGAATCAAATAGGATTTAGTTTTTGGTTGGGACTAGCTGTTGCAGCAATGTTACTTGTGTATCAACAGCGTTTGATTCATTTACGTCAACGAGATGCCTGTTTTAAAGCGTTTTTGAATAATCATTATGTGGGACTTACTGTATTTATAGGCTTATTATTTTCTTACCCCGTTTTTTCTTAACGGGGTGGGTCGATAATACCACTAATTGACGCATTTTTTCTGAACCAACCAGCAATCGAATAGCGGTTATCAAAAGCCGGAAGTACTTCATGCACAAAGCGTTCGCTTTCAAATAATACCAAAGTGCCTGCAGTGGGTTTTATAACCACTTCTATGTCTTTACTTTTTGGCTTGTAAATAACCAGCTCTCCGCCTTTCTTAGGAGAGTTTAAATACAATACGGTGGTAAAAACTCGATTTGAACGACCTTTGAACGCATCTACATGTTTTTTGTAAAAATCACCCTGCGTATACTTTGCATAGTGACATTCATAATCAAACAAGCCCATGAAAAAGTTACGATTAAGGGTAGTGCGAACAGCTTCCATTATTTGTTGATAGCTAAGCTGTGCATTTGAGCTGCCATCAAACCAGTAGGTTTTATCTTTACGAACGGAATCATCAATTTGTAAATTGTTTAATCGTCCAATACCGGCAAGGCTAAAGTGAGGATTTATTCTATAGCAATCAGCCATCAACTCAGATATTAAGTCACTATCAATGGCGTTTTCAATAATGGCATAGCCATGCGTTTCAATGTGCTCTAGGTAAATTTCAGCAGCTGTAAAGTTATTCATTAACGCTAGTCATAATATAAGGGAGCGTTAGTGTAGTGAAAAAAAACTTTAATGCCACTAATTTATAGTTGTTATAAAACGCATGGAGTCATTTTTTATGCTCTTGAAACCTTCTTAATTAGCGAGAGTAGGTGGTCAACATGCTCACCTGCCTCTATTTGCTGGCTTGTTTGCACCACAAGTTGTTCATGGCTAATATCGTTATTCGTTTTAAGCTGGATTAAGTTATGGTTTTCTGCCACAGAGCTGGTGTGTTCAATACCTGCAATAGCAAAATGATCTGACTTTTCAAGTCCAGCCATTACCTGCTCGATACTACCTACTTTAATAGTTGAAACTTTATTTAACGAGTCTATTACTTCATTAAGCATTGATTGCACTTGTTTTGACTGCGAAAAACAACTGAACATTGGATAGCTTTCGAGCTCTTTTTTACTAATATCGCTTTTATTTGCTAAAGGGTGTTGTTTTGAACAAAATAAAATAAGTTGATCAGGTAATTGTATATCGCTACCAATGCTATTGACTATTTGCGAGCATACACTAATGTCAATTTCCCCTTGAAGTAACTTTCTATGAAGCTCAGTTTTGTTTTGCAGCTGCATCTCAATTTTAATATGCGGGTACTGACTCAAAAATTCGCCGCAGGTAATTGGCACTATGCTGCTGGTTGTTGTGGTGTAACCAATGACCAGTTTTTTCTCTTCAGTGCCATTAATTGATTGAAAAGCGCGGTGTTTTATTTGCTCTAACTCATTGAGCGTATTTTTAGCAAAGTCGAGGAAAAGCTCCCCTGCTTGAGTTAATTTAACCGAGCGAGTAGAGCGGGTAACTAGTTCGTAGCCAAGCTCCGTTTCAAGAGTTTGAATGCTACGGGTTAATGCAGATGTGCTAATTTGGGTTTGTTCAGCAGCTTGCCTAAAATGACGAAGTAGGCCAAGTGCTACAAACTGTTCTAATTGTTCAAATCTCACTATATAGTCCTTTTTTATAGGTAAGCTAGGGGAATTACAGATTTAATACTGACTTTATATCCCTACAGATCAGTTGAAATAATGTTTTTAACCACTTATTAAGATTAACTTTCTTTTAATCGTATTTAAAGAGAATAGTTGCAAAATGTTGTTATACCTTTGGGTAATGTTAAGTAACTGTTGGGTTTTATCATTAGCCTAATTTGTGCAATTTTATAACAGCATTACT
>NZ_BADW01000205.1:0-143 GCF_000241165.1 Pseudoalteromonas sp. BSi20439 | reverse complement strand
TTTTGTAATATGCACCATTCAAAGAATGGTGGGTCGTACTGGACTTGAACCAGTGACCCTCGCCTTGTAAGGGCGATGCTCTCCCAACTGAGCTAACGACCCATATTACAAATTTACACATGACTATTAACATAATAATAGAA
>NZ_BADW01000206.1:0-115 GCF_000241165.1 Pseudoalteromonas sp. BSi20439 | reverse complement strand
CTATCAGCTATCAGCTATCAGCTATCAGCTATCAGCTATCAGCTATCAGCTATCAGCTATCAGCTATCAGCTATCAGCTATCAGCTATCAGCTATCAGCTATCAGCTATCAGCTA
>NZ_BADW01000207.1:0-11069 GCF_000241165.1 Pseudoalteromonas sp. BSi20439 | reverse complement strand
GAGCTAAGGGGGAAGCGTCTTGCCTTTCAACGGGGCGAAATATTAATGACCGCATAGCAAAGTGTCAACATATAAAAGATCATAAATTCAAAAAAGAGGTCTATTCGTTGTTTTTATGTGCAATCTGCGCGTTTTGTGACTCTATTTGAGTAAAGGGCAGTGATATTGTTTTATAAAAACAGCGCAATATTTGAATCAAGTGAGTAACTTTAACCAATAAAACTTACAGTAAAATTTAATAAAGCAGCTTTTAGTGATAAAAAAGTGTTCTATTTCCTGTATTTTTATAAAGTCTTAATAAACGTATTTAAAATAATTACCTCACTTTTATTTTACCTCGTTAAAGTTTGTTGAACTAAATCTAGATGAGAACCGTAATGATGTTTTGTATGTTGTTCAAAGCAGAATGGTTGCTGAACTTTCGAGAGTTTGTATAAAAACAAGGCAATCAATGGGTTGACTATTTATGCAGCATGAATGCGGTTTAGCACTAAATAAACATATAACGATGTTTTAAGTCGTTACAAAACCATTTAACGCTGTTTCCATATTGCTAACGAAAAAAATCAACCGCACTGTTAAATTTACACCGCGTTGTAGCCCTTTATAAACGTGGGGTTGAATGAGTTATCCACGGTTTCTGTGGATAACTCTGTTTATGAAACTTTAAGAACATCGTCGCCCCCAGCGGTGTAGGGCGCTTCAACGATTTCAAGTATTAAAAAGCTTTTTTTTAAATATTAAAAAACAAAGACTTATGATTCAGCTTGAATAGCCATCTAAACGATAAATAAAATTTTTCGTGACGATAAAACATCATCGCTTACTGTGTAATAAAGCAACAAAACATAAAAAGTAAATGTTGCAAAAGTTATAAAAATGTATTTAATTTGGTTTTTGCTGTGTTTGTGTGAAATTTGTTTACAACAGCATAAAAACAACAGTTTTTAGATTAAAGGTTAGTTTGATTGTTTAGATTTAATAAAGCATGGCTTGAACAGCCCAGATGCTTTAAAATATGCCGTTCAGTAAAAGAGGCTTATTTATTTTATGCGCGCACATTCTCAATCACATACTCGCCCTGATTTACTCACCGCCCCAATCTTGCCTACATTAAAAAAAATGACCGTTCCGATGATCTTTGGAATGATCACCCTGATGATGTTCAATATTGTTGATACTTTTTTTATTAGTTTGCTTGGCACTGAGCCGCTTGCCGCGGTGAGTTTTACATTTCCTGTTACTTTTACCGTCATTAGTTTAGCGATTGGTTTAGGTATAGGGACCTCGGCAGTAATTGCAAAGGCCTTAGGGAGCAACAATATTGAAGAAGCGCGTTTTGATGCCAGTGTCTCGTTGTTGGTGGCGATAGTATTAGTATTGGTTTTATCTGCCTGTGGCTATTTATTGATTGAGCCTATATTTACCTTGCTTGGGGCTGGGGAGCAGGTGCTCCCGCTAATTCATCAGTATATTAGTATTTGGTTTTTGGGAAGTGTATTTTTAATTACTCCCATGATTGGAAACTCAGTACTGCGTGCCAGTGGTGATACAAAAACACCAAGCATTATTATGGGCGGGGCTGGGCTTATTAATGCAGTGCTCGATCCGATGCTTATTTTTGGCTTTGGTCCCATTCCCGCATTAGGCATTAAAGGGGCTGCCATTGCCAGTGTTATAGCCTGGGCAGTTGCGGTGGCAATTATTTTATACATATTAATAGTTAAAAAGCGGCTGCTTAGTTTAAAAGCTGGCAAGCAAACCGTTATTGGCGCAATCCGTAAAATTTTAAAAATTGGTTTACCTGCAGCGGGTGCTAACATGCTCACCCCAGTTGCTATGGCCGTTATGACCGCATTAGTTGCTCATCATGGTCCCGAAGCCGTGGCTGCTTTTGGAGTAGGGAGTCGAATAGAATCAATAGCGAGTTTAGTGGTATTAGCTTTGTCGATGACATTGCCACCTTTTATCAGCCAAAACTTTGGAGCGAGTCATTTTTCTCGTGTAAAAGATGCCTACCTAGGTACGCTCAAGTTTGTAATGTTGTGGCAGTTCATTATTTATATTGTATTAATTATTTTTTCAGGCGTTATTAGTGAAATATTTGGTAAAGAGCAAGCGGTTGTTGATGTCATCAAACTGTTTATTTATACCATTCCTCTAAGTTATGGCTTACAAGGAGTGATCATTTTATCAAACTCCTCGTTTAACGCTTTACACAAACCCATGAACGCCTTAGTTTTGAGCGTCATTCGATTGTTTGTTTTTTATATTCCCTTTGCGTATATCGGAAACGAACTCGCAGGCTTAATCGGCTTGTTTATTGGCGCGGCCATTGGTAATTTATTCACAGCCCTTGTAGCCTACAAGTGGTTTATGAAAGAAATTGAAGCGTTAAGCAGTCAAGCATTACAGGAGTGTAGTCATTGAGCGATCATTTTCAGCTAGTATCAAAATTTAAACCCGCAGGGGATCAACCAACCGCTATTGCTCAATTGTGTGAAGGCTTAGAAGCCGGACTTGCTCAGCAAACATTATTAGGCGCAACGGGTACCGGTAAAACATTCACTATGGCTAACATTATTAGTGATTTAAACCGACCTACTATTATTATGGCACACAATAAAACTCTAGCGGCGCAATTGTACGGCGAGATGAAAGAGTTTTTTCCACACAATGCGGTTGAATACTTTGTATCTTACTACGATTACTACCAACCTGAAGCCTATGTGGTAGCCAGCGACACCTTTATCGAAAAAGACGCATCTATTAATGAGCACATAGAGCAAATGCGACTCAGTGCCACTAAAGCGCTTTTAGAGCGACGCGATACCATTATTGTTGCCTCAGTATCGGCAATTTATGGTTTGGGCGATCCTGATTCATACATGAAAATGATGCTGCTCTTAAAAGTAGGTGAAAAGGTCGACCAACGAGATATGCTGCGCCGTCTTGCAGAGCTACAATATACGCGAAATGATATTGACTTTAGTCGTGGTACATACCGCGTACGTGGTGAAGTGGTTGATATATTCCCCGCTGAATCAGACACCTATGCAGTGCGTGTAGAAATGTTTGATGACGAAGTTGAACGCCTAAGTATTTTTGACCCCTTAACCGGTGCGGTAGAAAAACACATAGTGCGTGCCACTATTTATCCTAAAACTCACTATGTAACGCCACGAGAAAAAATTCTCGAAGCTATCGAAAAAATTAAAGCCGAACTCAAAGAGCGCAGAGCACAATTGCTCAGCGCAAACAAGTTAGTAGAAGAGCAACGCATAGCTCAGCGTACCCAATACGATATAGAAATGATGACCGAGCTTGGTTATTGCTCTGGTATTGAAAACTACAGCCGTTATTTATCGGGGCGTACACCTGGCGACCCACCGCCAACATTACTGGACTATTTACCTGACGACGCATTAATGATTATTGATGAATCGCACGTAACCGTCTCGCAAATTGGCGCCATGTACAAAGGCGATAGAAGCCGTAAAGAAAACCTCGTTGAATACGGTTTTAGAATGCCCTCAGCTATGGATAACAGGCCACTGCGTTTTGAAGAATTTGAGGCCATTGCACCACAAACCATTTATGTATCTGCCACCCCGGGTGACTTTGAATTAGAGCGCAGCAACGGCGAAGTTGCAGAGCAGGTTATTCGTCCAACCGGCTTACTTGATCCCGTTATTGAAGTGCGCCCGGTAGGCGATCAGGTTGATGACTTACTATCAGAAATTTACAAATGTGTTGAATTAAAAGAGCGTGTGCTGGTAACTACGCTTACTAAACGCATGGCTGAAGATTTAACTGACTACTTGAGTGAGCACAATGTAAAAGTACGTTATTTACATTCTGATATTGATACCGTAGAGCGAGTAGAGATTATTCGTGATTTACGTGCCGGTGTATTTGATGTGTTAGTAGGCATTAACTTACTACGTGAAGGCTTAGACATGCCAGAAGTGGCACTAGTGGCTATTTTAGATGCCGATAAAGAAGGCTTTTTACGCTCAGCACGCTCACTTATTCAAACGATAGGCCGTGCGGCGCGCCACCTTGATGGTCGTGCCATTTTATACGGTGACAGAGTGACTAAATCGATGGCTAAAGCCATTGAGGAAACTGACCGACGCCGAGAAATACAGCATGCTTATAATGTTAAGCATGGTATTGAACCTAGTGCATTAGTTAAAAAGATACTTGATGTAATGGATGTAGGCCAAGATGCTTCACCGCAAGACAACCTACAGCTTATTCGTAAAGAATCTAAAAAAATCCTCAGTGCTAAAGAAATTGCAACGCAAATTAAGCAGTTAGAAACCAAAATGCATGCGTATGCCAGCGATTTAGAATTTGAAAAAGCCGCCTCAGTGCGCGACGAAATACATGAACTACAACAACAGTTGATTAATTAAATGACAACCGATTTTACTCCTCTTATGTCTGCTTTGGCAGACACGCCTTTTTCCGATAACGAGCTTTGCCGCGTATTTCATGGACGCGGCCACAGTGTTGAAGCGCTTAGCCATATTAACTTAGACTTTTATCCACCGAGTTTGTTTTTGGTGTCATACAGTGAAATTGATGAGGCAACACTCACTACGCTTACCGATACGTTATGGCAGTGGGCACAACAACATCATCCAGAGCTAATTACTGCATTGGTGTATCAGCAGCGAGCGGGGCTACAAAGCCATAACACCCTAGTGCATGGGCAACTGCCAGTTCGCCATAGCGTAGCCGAGAACGGGGTGCGCTTTTTGGTTGACTTAATGAGTAAGCAAAACACCGGTATTTTTCCTGATATGCGAAAAGGCCGTGAGTTTGTCATGCAAAATAGTAAGCACGCCAAAGTGCTTAATTTGTTTTCTTATACCTGTGGTTTTTCGGTTGCGGCTATGCACGGCGGTGCAGATCATGTGATGAACATGGATATGAGCAAAGGTGTGTTAAAAGTGGGTAAGCAAAACCACCAACTCAATAATGTCGATCGTGGGGTCAGTTTTTTACCGCACGATATTTTAAAGTCGTTTGGTAAGCTAAAAAAAGCCGCACCGTTTGATTTAATTATTGTTGATCCGCCCAGTTTTCAAAAAGGAAGTTTTATTTTAACCAAAGACTATCAAAAAGTGCTGCGTAGACTTCCTGAACTATTAAACGATGCCACACAGCTGTTGCTATGTGCTAATAGTCCAGAGCTTACAGAAAACGATTTTAAAGCACTTATTGAAGAGCATACTCAAGGTGCTATTGAATTTGTTAAACGCCTTGAACCTACCGATCGCTTTATTGAAATTGATAGCGATAAAAGCTTAAAAGCATTGGTGTACAAAACAAAAACATAGTGAGTTAAATGAAACTGAGTAAACGTTTAAACGTCATTAATTCATTAATTACACAGCCTCTCGATATTATTTGGGATTGTTGCTGCGATCATGGCTTTTTAGGTATGGCATTACTTGAGCGCGGCATAGCCAAACAAATAAACTTTGTTGATATTATTCCACAGTTAATGGAAGCGCTTGAGCAGTCGCTGCAACAATTTGAGCAAGGAAAGTCTTTGCCTTCATGGCAAGTGCGCTGCGAAGATGTTGCGCAAATTAAACTGCCAACAGATGCCAAGCAAGTAATCGTTATTGCTGGAGTGGGGGGCGATTTATGCTTAAAGCTAATTGAGCAAATTATTGCTAATAATCCGCACAGCCTTAAACAACTAAGTTTTATTATTTGCCCTATTATGCACCTCTATAAAGTACGTGCGGGTTTAAAAGACTGTAATTTGCAGCTCGATAGCGAGCAAATTATTGTTGAAAACAAGCGTTTTTACGAAGTGCTACAAGTCAGTTTTAATGCCACCGGCACTATTACTAAAACGGGGGCTCATATGTGGGATACACATAACCCTCAACATCATCAATATCAGCAGCAATTGCTTGACCATTATACTCGAATGCTCAATAAAGATAGACTTTACTATCAAAAAGTTATAACGGAGTATCAACATGTATTCGAACGCTAAATACTACTAATAAGTGTGATCGCTTTTAATGATTAACTACGTAAAGTGCTTCATAGTTAATATCTTGCCGTTGGGCAGATTTATTTGGTTTATATATGTCAGATAACAATATAAAAATTGAGTCATTATTGGGCGATGGGCAAAAATGGCAACACAGCTACGAGCAACCGATTTCGTATGCGCCCTTAGTACAACTGGCTAATAAAAATTGGATTGTTCCGCAGCATTTTTTGCGTTACAAGCACACATTAGCGAGTGTTAATGAAGTGCTTAACGACATTAGCTTTTCTAACCACTTTAGTGTGTTAGCGGCAGAAAAAAACAGTGATATTTATCTGCAAGTAGCAGTGCTTAGCCCCGACAATTACCGTGCTGATAATAAAGCAAAAAAACTATTGTTTGGTCGCCGTTGGCCAGTAGAGCAAAACTTACCTACTTCTGAGCTTATTCAAACCGCATTCTTAGCGTTAAAAGTGGCGCGTGAACATGAGGTTAGAGAGCTTTTCCAGCTGCAGCATCAAGAGGCAACCAGCACGCCGTTTAATAATCATCATGACTTACCCGTTATGGCACAAAACCCTGACTTAGTAACAAGCGGTTCAGTTGAAACCACATCTTTGGCGACAATAATTACGCGTTTGGTATTTGCTGATGCACCGGTCACTTTAATGAGCCATCAGAGTATTGCGACGGGTGAGCAGCTTTACACGGTAAAGCTTAATTGCGAAGACTGTCAGCTAAGTGAGTTTAACCACACGCAGTTGTCTTTTTTAGCCAGTGACAGTTCACCAAATAGTTTTTTACACAGTTTTATTAATGCGTTGGTTAATACCAGTAATGAGTATGTAAACGAGCATTTTAAATACCAAGGTTTTGCGCGCTTTAGTAAGCATGTGCGTGCGGAGCGAGTAGGTGAGTTAAGTGTCTCTATGCGCTCGCCAAGTTCGGTTAGTTTGTGCTCTATGGGTAAGCAAGAAGCGAATCAGTTAAATTTTGAGATAGACAGCGCTAGAGCGCCACAAGGGTGTGGCCAAGCAATTGGTGGTTTTTTAGCTGCCCATGGCATTGAGCAGCCAGAAAACGCACATTTATACCCACATTACTTGTAACGCGTACTTTAAAGTTTATTTATTTCTTGTTTTACGCTGTAGCTTGAGTCGGTAACAATGGCTTCAAGTGTTTGTACTCGTTGTTTAAGTTCACTCACTTGAGCGGTTACCTCAGCTAGTTGTTTGTGTGCGTCTTGATTGTTGTCCTGTACTTTATGTTTAAATTCAAGGTGCTTTTTATACATATCATAAATAACCCCCGAACCCACAGAAATAAGCACAATGAGAACTATCATTGTTGTGCCAGACATAATTACTTCCTTTAATTTTATTTTAAGCTTAAATTATAACCATAATCAAGCGCCGATAAAGCCAATAAATTGTAACTTTATTTGTATTTATAAATATTCGATAAGCCATTGTTATTTTTTGTGTTGCCACAATATAATAATTAAGCTGATTTTTTAATCGATACAAGGAATAGGTATGCTCAACAATAAAGTTCCACCTTTGGTGGTCATGGTGTTTTTTGCCGCTATTATGGCGCTAATCGCTCACTACACGGTAATTGACTTTACCGCATTTATTATTTATCTCGCGCTCGCACTCGTCGCTACGGGGTGTATATTTTGTATTGCTGGCGTCGTGAGTTTTCGGTTGGCTAAAACCACAGTCCTCCCCAACAAACCTGAAGAAGCCTCAAGATTAGTTACATCAGGTGTTTATAAACTTTCTCGTAATCCAATGTACTTAGGTTTTGCGTTTATATTAGCAGGCTGGGGCGTGTGGTTGGGTTCAATGTGGGCTTTTTTAGGTGTAGCAGGGTTTATTGCTTACATTACCTTATTTCAAATAATCCCAGAGGAGCGGGCGTTACATCAGTTATTTGCTGAGCAATTTGACGATTACAAATCACGGGTAAAACGCTGGCTTTAATGTTTGTTTCGTAATAAAAAAGGCTACCCTTGGTAGCCTTTTAATATGCTTACTTTAAACCTTACTCGTATTCAAGCGGGTCGGTCACGTTGTTAAGCTCAAAGGCTTCTAAACGTTCTTGGCAAGCGCCACACTTACCACACGCTTTGTCGCGGCCGTTATAACAGGTCCATGTTTGGCTGTAGTCTAAGCCCATTTTAATACCATCGGTTAAAATATCGATTTTAGTATTGTTTAAATACGGGCTAAAAATTTCCACTGCATCGTAATTTGCAATACGACACACATCATCCATCTTTTTAACAAACTCAGGGCGGCAATCTGGGTAAATTGCATGATCGCCTGAATGCGCGCCGTAATATACTTTGCTCGCTTTAAGCGATACCGCGTAACCTACTGCTAAGGAAAGTAAAATCATATTGCGATTAGGCACAATGGTGCTTTTCATGCTTTCTTCTTCGTAATGGCCTTCTGGCACATCAATATCGTCTGTTAATGACGAACCACCAATAAGCTGATTGATCGCTGATATATCAACAATTTTGTGCGGGACATTTAGCTTTTCACATACGTTGGCGGCTACTTTAAGTTCTTTAACATGACGCTGACCATAATCAAACGAGAGGGCATAAACATCATGGCCTTGTTGCAAGGCTTTATTTAATACAGTAAATGAGTCCATACCGCCGGAATAAATAACAACTACTTTTTGCGTCATACGTGGTTTGCTCTTTAGTTTTGATAGAGGTTTATATCAGGGCGCGATATACTACACGGCCAAGGCATAAATGACAATTTTTGCACCGTGCTTTGCGATTTTTAATAGTAACAATTTTGCCGTCAGGTTGTAAGTGAGATTTCTTTTGTACAAAATTAATGAAGTGTTTGAAACCATTCAAGGTGAAGCGAGCTTTACCGGTACGCCGTCTATATTTTTACGCCTGCAAGGTTGTCCTGTGGGATGTTCGTGGTGTGACACTAAACAAACCTGGGATGTTGATAATGTATATAAAGTATCACTAGATGACACGGTAGAAAAAAAAGCCGACTCTGATCATTGGGCTGAGGCCAGTGCCGCGCAGGTCCTGGAGTTATTTAAATCCCGTGGCTATACCGCCAAGCATGTTGTGATCACCGGTGGTGAACCTTGCATGTACGATTTAAATCCAGTGTGTAATTTATTGCATGATCATGGCTTTAGCACGCAAATAGAAACCAGTGGCACCTTTGAAATTCTCGCCCCTGCCCAAACGTGGGTTACGGTATCGCCAAAAATTAATATGCGTGGTGGTTACAAAGTATTGAGCAGTGCTATGCAACGCGCCGATGAAATTAAACACCCAATTGCTATGCAAAAGCACGTAGAAGAACTGGAAGAGTTATTTGTCGCCACGGGTGTTAACCCAAAACTGGTATATTTACAGCCAATCAGCCAAAAAACGTCGGCAACTAAATTAGCCATTGATACCTGTATCGCCAAAAACTGGCGTTTATCAATTCAAGTACATAAGTATTTGGGTATTAGTTAAAGAGAAAGCGCAGCTGCAAGTGTTTAGCTAAATACTCATCAAGAAGAGATACAAGGTTGGGTGAGTAAATCCCAACCTCAGTTAACAAACAAGGCGCAGTTCGCTTACTGCTCCCAGGTAAACAAATTTCAGCTCATAAAGCCAAGCAGGCTTTAAATATAATTTTCATCAATAAACTGGCACCACTGCTGAGTATTTAATTCTGGTACGCCTGGCTTATCTCTAATACCGAGTTTAAACATGATTACAGAGCGCCATTCTAAAGAGCCAATGTCTGGCCCATGTCCATAACCGTCACCGGTACTTATTTGCTGTTCAACATGATTTAACCATGGTTCAGAGCACGGCGAATATTTTTCACCCTTTTGCGCAACACTACTGCACCCAGCAATAATGAGTAATAAAGGAGCCATTAATAGTTTCATATTTTACCTATGTGTTTATTTTGCTAATCGCTGCTGTGTTAAGTTTAAACGTTTATGTGAGCTGTATACTTGCAACCTTTCATCGTCCGTAATTAAAAATGCATCCATTTCTACAGATATTAACGCAGATATGGGGAAAATCTCTAAAACACTAAGGTCAGCAAGTTTTGCTGAAAGAAGTGCAGTTTTGCCATTAGCAATAAAGGTAGAGTCTTGATCACGGTAATCGCCATCTACATATAGTTTTGCACCATTAAACCATGAGTTAACAATTTTAATTTTATGACCCTTGACCGTGAATTCGAACTCTTTTCTCATTTTAAAACTCCGTTTTTTGAAAAACATATAAAGTTTTAACAACTTGTTATACCTAGCTTCTATTCATTAAAGTAAATACATGATGCTCTTTTATATTCTTTATATGAGAAAAAGACTCAAGAACCTCTTCTCTAAAACCAAATTCAACAGAGTCAATTAATGAATCTGCAATAAGATCATTACCGCTCTCTTTTTCTCTGCCTATAAAATCAAATAATCTAATAATTTTATGAATAATCAATGGGGTAGTATCTGTCCTACCTGAAAAAATATCAACCAAAGCACGTTCCATGTAAATTAGTACAAGTGAATCAAGATCTTCTTTTGTTGTAGGTGGTAAGCCGCCTTTACCAACTTTTAAAATAATATCTTCATTTCTAAAGTTCTGTTCAGAGACTTTGAATCTGCAGTACCTTTTTACTTTTCGCTCTAACGTTTTAGCTCCCATCTCACATCCAAAACAATTATCAAGTGTATGTTTATGGTTTTGTTCTAATTTTTCATAAGTTAACTGAGTAGCTTTTACAACATCATTTCTTAAAATTCGAGAATCCATATAAGTAGTTGTACTTTCTAGCATGTTATTAAAAATTTTTAAGTTCAGCTCAGAGTTCATCATTTCATTTGCGTGCTTAAGTTGATTTTTGCTCGTTTGCCAAGTTAGAAAAATCAAGATGGATGTAATTGCTAATAGTGGTGGTGTTAAAATTGAGTTGAAAAAACTAGCAGTGCTTATCCAATTTTCTATTGGAGCATTAAAATTAAACTTAAACCTTATAAAGTAAGT
>NZ_BADW01000208.1:0-117 GCF_000241165.1 Pseudoalteromonas sp. BSi20439 | reverse complement strand
GCTAAAGCTAAAAAGGCAGCACAAGCTAATGAGCAAACAGCAACTGATGACACAACAAATGAATCTCCAGTTGCTGCAGATGATAAAAAAGCTGCCGTCGCTGCCGCCATTGCTCGC
>NZ_BADW01000209.1:0-200 GCF_000241165.1 Pseudoalteromonas sp. BSi20439 | reverse complement strand
TTTGAGCAATGGGATGAACTATTTGAAGATTCAACGATGACAGTCGCGGCAATCGATCGTTTGGTTCATCATGCCACGATTATTCATTGTGAAGGTGACAGCTACCGACGCAAAACAGCGCTCAATAAGAGTAAATAAAATTCGGTATCAACCGGCCAAGATAATTGACGCGGAACCGGCCAAGTTAATTGACGCTAGAT
>NZ_BADW01000210.1:0-32459 GCF_000241165.1 Pseudoalteromonas sp. BSi20439 | reverse complement strand
CAGCTCAGGTTAATTAAAAAATGAAAACTTCGATATTTATTATCAACATGAAACCTTGTGAATCCCGTTGGTATGAGGTTCAAAAGCGACTTAAAGATCTTAATATAAGTGCTGAACGCTTTGAAGCTACTATTGGTAAACATCTTGGTGAGCAAGAGCTCCTCAAATGGTATTGCCCGAAAAAGAATAAAAACTCATATCATCGCAACTTAACACTAGGAGAAATAGGTTGTTACATTAGCCATATGCGAGTCTGGGAGCATATAGTTACACACTCGATACCTATGTGCGTAATACTTGAGGACGACATTATAATTAAATCGCATTTAACTAATACGATTGAATCAGCAGAAAAATTAAAAAATTGGGATTTTATAAAACTTTCCGATAGCCGAGATTTAGCATTTATTAATACACACCCCCTTGAGAGTGAGTTTGTTTTGGGGAATTACTTTAAAGTCCCAAATGGAGCTCAAGGATATATATTATCTCTTGAGGGGGCTAAGAAACTTCTGCACAGAAAGCCATTTTTTAGACCTGTTGATGTTGATATGCAGTTTCATAGTGAAGTTGGGCTCAATATCGTAGGTATTAAGCCATATCCAATTGCCACTAATAGCCAATTTGAAAGTGAAATAGCAAGGACAAATTCAGGTAGGCATTCTAATAAAAGTACATTTATTAGAAATTTAAAACACAGGTTAAACTTATATATGCAACGCAAAAAAATATCAGCTGATCTGTCAATTATAACTAGAAAGTTATAACTGAAGCTCAATATATTGGCTGCATGACTGCGACCTGTTAAATTTTAATAATTTCGCCACGCAATGGCGCCATTTTAGCTAAAATTTTATTTTGCACTGTATGTGGGATATTTTGCTCGTTCATTGCATTTATTAATAAATCGACAACGTGATTGAAGTCTTTTTCGTTTATGTTCATGCCTGTATGAATAGCAACCATAGAGTCACCTTTATATTCACAAGGGCCCTCCACCAGCGAACATAAATGGCTAATAAACCCTTGTCGAAAATGACTGATATTACTGTGCTCAAAGTAATGAAACACTTGTTTGTCATTACCTATTTGTGTAATAAAACTATCAGTTAGCCTCTCAAGCCCAGCTTGTTCGCCAAGCTGGTGATACAAAGAGGTGTTGGGTTGGGTTGTACACCCTGCAAGTAAGTTTAAACAACAAAAAATAAATACACTCAGTTTCATTACCAATACCCCGTAACCGATAAATACCAGCCAGTTTGATTATCAACACCAGCAATCCGCCCTAAATCTAAATAGGCCGCAGTCACACTCATATGCTTATTTGGTATCCACGCTATAAATAAATCACGCCAATCTTGTTCGCCTAACCCCAAGTTGTTGGCTTTTTGTCGATATTCAACACCAATGGCAAGTTCACGACTTACAAAAACTGCACTACTTGCTTCTACTAAAATATGGCTGCCCTCATTAGCCCCGCCATATCCTAACAGTCCTAGCTGATTGGCTTTACTGTAGCGAGTAGTCACATTCCAAAACCAGTTGTACCCAGCAAGTGCGCCCAAATGTAATTTACTGGCGGCTAGGTACACATCTGTACCACTGGTATTTTTTGCGCCAACTAACTTTGCTACTGTGCCATCCTCTAGTGATTTATGCTGTACGCCCACACTTAGCTGTGGCCACTTACTGTAAACAATATCACCGTATAAACGAATTTTAGCCCCAGAAATTGACTGCTCTATTTCGGTATTGAGTGCAGGCACATCAAACTGCTGCACTGCATAACTGAGCTCAACACGATTGAATAGGTTTAGTTGCATGCCGCAGGCATCAAGACGATAGTCAGTAACATCAGCACGACTACAAAAACCATTAACAGCCCATTCGTCTTCACTGGCATACCCTACTAATTGTGCCCAAGGAACTAATCCGCCCCCTGCACTGCCTTCAATTTGAGACACCCCAGGTGTTGCTAATAATTTCCCCGTAGCAGCCATACTTAACGCACTACAAAATGAGAGTGCCAAGGCGAATAATAACTTAATGTACACGCTGATATTCCTCTAACCATTGTTCTAATTGCTGCGCTTTTAAAGGGCGACTTAAATAGTAACCTTGCGCATGATCGCATTGCATTTCGTGAAGCATTGATAAAGACTCAGCGGTTTCTACCCCTTCAGCCACAACAGAAAACCCCAATTGGTGACCCAGTGTGATTGAAGAGCGCACTATGTATTGATCTTTTTGTGACTCATGCAAAGTTAAAATAAAGCATTTATCTAACTTAAGCTCATCAATAGGTAACATTTTTAACCGTCCTAGTGATGTTTGCCCTACGCCATAATCGTCCAATGAAATTTTAACGCCAATAGTTTTTAAATCTTCTAACGCTTTAATACCTTGGGCTTCATTTTCAATCATATCGCGCTCCGTCAACTCAATAGTGACAGAGCTTGGGTTTACTTGGTATTTATTTAAGGTGGCTACCAACGAAGCGTGAAAACCTGAATGAGCAATATCTTGGGCAGAAACATTAATAGCGGCTTGTAAATGAATATCCTTTTTTGACCAATCGGCTATTTGTGCAATCACAGTCTCGACAACCCAAGCGGTCAGCTCTACTATTAACCCTGACTGCTCGGCTAAATCAATAAAGACCTCAGGCGAGACCCAGCCACCATCTTTTCGTTGCCAACGAATAAGAGACTCTACCTTATCAATTTTCTGACTTTTAATATTCAATTTAGGCTGATAGGTCATAAATAATTGTCCATTATCATCATCAATTGCTTGTTTGAGTTCATCAAGCATAATTAAACGGTCTAAATACGCCTCATCTTCACCGTCTTGATAATAATGTAAGCTTTGCTGACTCGTTGTAGCTGCATCTACAGCAATGAGTACACGTCGCATTAAATCGTCCGCTTTAACGCCTTGTCCAGGGTACTGCACAATCCCAGCGTTAAAACGCAAACTTATTTTTAAGCTTTTAATCTGATAAGGTGCCTGTAATTGCTCAATCAAATCGGCTACAGCACATTTTACCTGCTCAATCTCTGCACAAGGGTAAACCGTTAAGAATTCATCGCCACCAATTCGAGCATGAAAACCACCTAGCTCATCAGAAAATTGGCGAATACGGTTTGCCACTGCAATTAAACATCCATCCCCTACTTGTGGACCAAGCTTATCGTTTATATGCCTTAAGCCTTTTATATCAATAGCAACAAGCGTGTACCGCGCATCATTAGTGAGCCGCTTAGCTAATAAATCTAACATGGCTGAACGGTTATAAAATCCCGTTAAGGTATCATGGTGTGCTTGAAAGCTAATTTGCTGTTCACGCTTATTAATATCATTACCCATGTTATTAAAAGCATTCACGAGCGTTTCTATTTCACTGCTTTGCTTTTTACCTTCAAATTTAAAGCGGTAGTCGCCTTTTGCAAACTGTCTGGCAATAACCGCTAACTGTGAAAGTCCTGTCGTTAAATTATTTGCTAACAAACTACTGGTGATCACACCAAATAACATAGTTAAAACAGCGAGTGTGATCAGCGTTAATAATAATTGCTCAATATCGCGATAACTCGAAGTTAAATCTGCGCTAAGCAGTAAGGTTATCGGATGCGATTGTAAAGAGGGTAAAGCTATTTGTTCGTTTTCATAGGTCAAGTATTCGGCAAAAAAACGAGCCGTAGTTTTATTGGTAAAGTACGCTATTGGTTGAAAGTTATCTGGTTGGGATACTAGCGAGCTTGTTGCAAAATCATCTAATTGCGCAACAAAACTAACCTCCATTCCGGTTAAGCTTTTTAGCTCAGTGGCCACTGCAGATGTTATTTTAAATCCGACCAAACTGTAAGCAATGGTTCTGGGAGTTTTAACTGGCAATAAAATCACTTGGTACAGCTGGTTATTTAACACCACAAAGCTCGATTGCTCAGAATTATTTAATAACTCATCCATCAAGGGTTGTAGATTATCGGCAAAATTTTGTGCATTAACATTAGCTGACACTAACCGCCCTGATAAATCGAGCAACAGCATAAGATCCGCATTGATCCGTTGACTGTGGTTGTATAACACACTGCTAATAGTGGCTGCATCACGAGTTGCAACCGCTTGCTTAAAACCAAAATCAGCAGTTAACACCTTTGCGGCTGTTAATAATAAGCTCTCTTTTGATTTTAAATATTGTTTATAAACGCTTTGCGCAACCGTTATATTTTGTTGCACTTTTTCTGCCTGAAATTTACTGGTAGACCACCAAAAGCTCAGTAAACTAACCAAGGTAGTGAGTAATACCAAGCCAACGCAAAGCGTTGTAATGCGACTGCGTAAATTATTGGCCATTGCCTTCCCTAAATTGACTGCCAAAGGTATTACGTGGTGCAGGGGTAGATGTATTTATAGTTATTGATAACGGGCTGGTCAATTCTATATTAAACTGTTTTTTATTATCCAAGGGAGCTGTTTGCAGTGAATGCCAAACACTTGCTTGCACAGGAAAAGTGTCTACTTGCAGCTTTATCTGGCCTTGCTCGTTACTGGTATACACATGACTACTGTTAGCGACATATATATAGCCCACCATGGAGTCATGAATATTGCAGCCTAGAACAACAACACCTTGATTATCAAACTTAATAGGTTCTTCTGGCTGGCCAGAATAGAGCTTTAATTGAAAAGGTTTAGCTTTTGAAAAAGAATAAACATGGTGGCGAATATTATCGCTATTTGGAAAGTCGACGTACTGACCTTGGTGCACAATAAGCAACTCTGGAGAAAACTGTTTATCAACTTGATCCATTACCGCTGTGGGTAAATTGCCCGAAGTTTTTGAAGAAGGTAAATGATTTATTTCTACGACAGCATTAGGCAATACTTGGTCATGCTGATCTTTAATAACCAAATTAATGGTATTACCAAAAGCCGATACACTAAACAATACACCCAGTACTAATAAATAACGACGTTTTGCAATAACTTGCCATGCTCGCTCTAACATAACCACACCCAAAAATTCACCATAGGTTAAGTTAATTAGAGACGAGCACTAATTGCAAGAATTATAGTTCAGTAACTTAAAATAAATACTTTATCATTAGTTAAAATGAGCTTTGCTATATCTATCTACTTACTACGTTATTTAACGATTAAACCGTAATCAGCATCTAAAATAGCAATCACTTCTTGGCGCGGATCATTAGGTATAATAATCTCTTTACCAATAATTTTGCTCGCGATGCCCACATAAGTGTCAGACACTTCAAGCATTACTGACTCAGGTAAAATATAATCTTTTGCTAACTGCTCACGCTCAGCCATACGGTCTTTATTTAATAACACATCACTCTCTGGTACGTTATTAATTAACAGCTGACGGAAACCTTCTTTTGAGTTTTCAACAATCTTGCCATCTCTATAAGATGCTTCATCCCAAATACGCGATGAATCGGGTGTCCCTACTTCATCAATATAAATAAGTTGCTGCGCACCATTTAAATCTTCTACGTAACCAAATTCAAATTTAGTATCTACGAAAATTTGCCCGAGCTTAGCTAGCTCATTACTAATTAGCTCGAACCCTTCTACCAATAATTTTTCGTATTTGGCGACATCGTCAGCCGATTTAAAATTAAAAACATCTAAGTTGTTTGTAATATTTTCACGAGTGATGTTTACATCATCAACGGCAGGAATATCAGCAACCCCTTCTATAATACCTTTAGTAGAGGGAGTTATAAGTACTTGCTCAAGCTTTTGATTCGCTTTTAAGCCCTCTGGAAGTTGCAAACCACAAAAGTGTCTTTCGCCTTTGGCGTAGTCGCGCCACATACTGCCGGTAATATATTGACGAGCAATCGCTTCAACTTTAACTGTACTGGCTTTACGAACAATCCATACGTATGGATGAGGAATATCAACAATATGATTACCCGCCAAACCGGCTTCATTAAACATGTTAAACCAATGAGCAGCCACTGAGTTTAATGCAATCCCTTTACCAGGAACGCCATTTAGGCCATTTTCACCTTGCCATATGCAATCAAAAGCAGAAATTCTGTCTGAAATAACCATAATGGCTAATTCAGTATCGGCAGGAACGTTATAGCCTTTTTCATTTATTAAGCGTTTGCTATCTGCATCGGTTAACCAATAAACTGAACGCACTTTGCCACTATGTACTTTACCTTTGGTACGAATGGGTAAGTCATCGTTTACGTCTAAAACTTTATAGCTAGTCATGCTATCTCCGGGGTTTGGCATGCTCAAAGAGCAAAGTATGGAATTGGGGTTAGGCGCCCTATAATAATCTAGCCAACCACAAAGCTCAATCTTAGGCTAAAAACAAATCATCTCAGTATATTTATCTAGCTGGCGCATTGGGGTAAACTTGCATGATTACTTGCCCTAAGGAGCTAGCTTGAACTATTTAACTGCCACTAAGAATAAGAAATATTTAATGTATATTTCCCAAAATTATTCCTATGCTATTTTAAGGCCTTTGCAAGCAGAAATATTAGCTCAAGGAGGGGAAGTTAAATGGTTTTTAGAAGGTGATAATGTTAATCCTGACTTTTTGAAAAGTGATGAAAAAACACTAAATTCTATTCATGAAATAAATCAATGGGCGCCTGACGCAACCTTTGCACCAGCGAACTCTATCCCTACATTTTTTCCCGGAAAGAAAGTGGCTGTTTTTCACGGCTTTGATGCTGGAAAGCTAAATAAAAAAGGCCAAAACGATCACTTTAAAGTGCGGGGCTGCTTTGATTTATATTGTACACAAGGCCCAAATACAACGGCTCCATTTACGGCGTTACAAAAAAAATTGGGTTATTTTAAGGTAGTAGAAACAGGTTGGCCTCCCCTAGATCAATTTTTTAACGGTAACTCAAAGCCTAGCCACATTGATGAAACAGACTCTCGCCCAACAGTATTGATCTGCTCTACATTCTCAAAACGCTTATCTCTTGCACCTAAACTTTATGAACAAATAAAACACTTTAGTGAAAGCGGTAAATGGCGACTCTTAGTTCAGTTTCATCCTAAAATGGCACAAGAGTGGGTTGATAAATACAAAGCGTTAAGTAATGACAATCTAACCTTTGTTGAAACAGACAATGTTATTCCTTTATTACAATCTGCTGATGTAATGCTGTGCGACACTTCATCCATATTACTGATGTTTTTGGTACAACGAAAACCAGTTGTAACGTTTTGCAATAAAGCACCTGAAAAACACTTACTTGATATTACGGATAAAAATAACGTTGAAGCCGCAATAGACTATGCACTAACTTACCCAAAAGAACTTGTGGATAATATTGAAACTTTTTGCCAAGAATTACACCCATACACAGATGGTAACTCAAGCCAACGAGTACTTTGCGCAACCAATGAACTGTTGCATAGTGATGAAAAGCTCAAAGCTAAACCACTTAATCTTATTAGACAATTTAAAATGCGCAAAAGACTTAACTATTGGAGTTGGTAAGACGTTATGATCAACCTTGAGAATGTATCTTTTAAATGGCATAAAAAAGCAGCCAGCCCCACTCTCACTATTGAGCAACTCGCCATTGATGAAGGTGAACATGTTTTTTTACATGGGCCAAGCGGCAGTGGTAAATCTACCTTACTGGCACTACTAGCAGGCATTAATGTAACCACTAGCGGCCAACTTTGTGTTTTGAACCAAAATCTAAGTGCGCTTACCAATGCACAGCGCGATGCATTTAGAGCGGATCATATTGGCTATATTTTCCAAAACTTTAATTTACTACCTTATTTAACCCCATTAGAAAATGTATGTTTAGGGTGCCAATTTTCGAAAAAGCGTCAGCAACACGTGCTCAACCAAACTGATAGTTTAACCAAAGAAGCCGCCCGACTTCTCAACGCACTTGGGTTAGAGGCGCACTTTCATAATCAAAATGTTGCCACTTTAAGTATTGGGCAACAACAGCGTGTTGCTGCAGCACGCGCATTTATAGGCAGCCCTGAACTTATTATTGCCGATGAGCCTACTTCAGCACTTGATACCCAAAATCGTGAAAGCTTTATTAAGCTGCTATTTGAACAAGCAAAAAAAAGTAACAGCACGCTTGTTTTTGTCAGTCACGATGAAACATTAAAGCCACTCTTTAGCCGCACAATCGACTTAGTAAATTTACAAGGTGATGTATGATTTTATTTAAACTTGCCTATAAAAGTTTGCTAAATAGACGTGCCAGCGTATTACTGACATTGCTCACTATTGCGATTAGCGTCATGTTATTACTCAGTATTGAGCGAGTTCGCGTAGATGCTAAAAGTAGTTTTAGTAATACCATTTCGGGTACCGATTTAATTGTTGGCGCACGCACTGGCGATATTCAATTACTCCTCTCCTCGGTGTTTAGAATTGGCCATACCAACAATGGGGTGAGTTGGCAAAGCTATCAATACATAACAAAACAGCGCGGGGTTAAATGGAGCATTCCTATCAGTCTTGGAGATAGCCATAAAGGTCAAGCTGTCTTAGGCACCACACCCGATTATTTTAAGCACTACCGATTTGCTAAAAAACAACCCTTAGCATTTGAACAAGGACAGGCTTTTTCTAGCATCAATGAAGTTGTTCTAGGTAGTGAGGTTGCAAGTAAACTGGCCTATAAAATTGGTGATGAAATTGTGATTTCTCATGGCATGGGCAATACTAGCTTTCATCATCATGATGATAACCCTTTTAAAGTGGCTGGTATCTTAAAGCCTACCGGTACCCCGGTGGATAAAACCTTGCATGTGCCACTGGCGGCAATTGAATTGATTCATGGTGGCGGCCATCATGATCATGACGATCATCATGATCACTCGAGCCATGCATTAATTGGGCACCCAAAACAAATTACCGCCTTTTTAATGGGCTTCGACTCACCGCTTTATACGCTACAAATTAGGCGTAACATTAACCAATATAAACAAGAGCCTCTATTAGCGATTATGCCCACAGTCACTTTAAAAGAGCTTTGGGAAATGCTGGCAATAATAGAAAAAATACTGCTGTTATTTTCATTTGTGGTGGTCATTATTAGCTTGCTCGGTATGTTAACCACATTACTTGCTAACCTTAATCAACGCCGCAGAGAACTGGCAATATTACGTTCTGTGGGCGCCCGCCCTTGGCAATTATTTTCACTGATCAGTATGGAATCACTGCTTACCACCTTTTTAGGCTGCTTAGTAGGTTGCACTCTATTTTATGCGCTTATGGGTACGACCGCGGGTTACTTACAAAGCCAAGCTGGAGTGAGTATTAATATCAGTATGCTCTCTGACTATGAACTCACTTTGATTGGCGTTATTATGGCTGCGGGATTCATTATTGGCTTGATCCCCGCTACACGCGCTTACTTTTATTCTCTTAGTGATGGTATGAGTATAAAAATATAAACTTTAGGATGATCATGACGTTGTTTAAAGTAACTACACACTCTTTAATGCTATTAAGTGCAGTGCTAATTAGCTTTGCTAGCATTGCAAATCCCCCGAAGGAAATTTTTTGGGAAGACTTGATCCCACAAGGGCATGTGCAAATAGATACCCAAGCACAAGCTAATCACGAAGGCAGTGAGCAAAACTGGGTGCAACCTGATTTGGACGCGCCGGTTGTTAAAGCACTTGATGGGCAGTCTGTTAGCTTACCTGGGTTTGTTGTGCCACTTGAAGGTGACAGCGAACTTATTACCGAGTTTTTATTAGTCCCTTACTTTGGTGCCTGTATTCATGTGCCACCCCCACCGCCAAACCAGCTGGTTCATGTAACTATTAAAGGCGGTGTGCCTATCGATAGCTTATATGATGCAATTGTTGTAACGGGCGTTATTAAAACGCAAACTTGGTCTGGCGAAATAGCCCAAGTGGGTTATCAAATGCAAGCTGTCGGTGTTGCTCCCTTTGAGCTTTAATTCTTAAAATAAAAAACCGCGTAAAAACGCGGTTTTTTATAACGACTTTGTAATGAAATTAAGCCGTGCCACCAACTGTTAACTGATCAATTTTCAAACTTGGTTGGCCAACACCTACTGGTACACTTTGACCGTCTTTACCACAAACACCTACGCCTTTATCAAGCGCTAAATCATTACCTACCATAGAGATTTGCTGCATTACTTCGGGACCATTACCAATTAATGTTGCACCTTTAATTGGTTGGGTGATTTTACCGTTCTCGATCAAGTAAGCTTCTGAGGCACTAAAAACAAACTTACCTGAGGTAATATCTACTTGGCCGCCACCAAAGTTTGGCGCAAAGATACCTTTTTTAACCGTGCTGATAATATCAGCTTGGCTGTGCTCGCCGCCTAACATGTAAGTGTTAGTCATACGAGGCATAGGTAAATGTGCGTATGACTCACGACGTGCGTTACCTGTTGAGTTTACTCCCATCAAACGCGCGTTCATTTTATCTTGCATATAGCCTTTTAAAATACCGTTTTCGATAAGTACGTTATAGGCTGCAGGCGTGCCTTCGTCATCTACATTGAGTGAACCACGGCGATCGGCCATAGTACCATCATCAACCACAGTACATAGCTCTGAAGCAACTTTTTGACCTACTTTACCGCTAAACGCAGATGCGCCTTTACGGTTAAAGTCACCTTCTAGACCATGACCTACCGCTTCGTGTAACAACACGCCTGGCCAGCCATTACCTAATACCACTTCCATAGTACCTGCAGGGGCATCAATAGCTTCTAAGTTTACTTTAGCTTGACGAACGGCTTCTTCTGCAAAACCCATCCAACGCGGCTTACCATCAACCAGCTCTTTAAAGTAACCATAATCTAGGCGCGCACCGCCACCAGCACCGCCACGTTCACGGCGACCATTTTTCTCTAGCAATACAGAGCAGTTTAAACGGATCAGTGGGCGAATATCGGTAGCAAAGGTGCCATCGCTAGCTGCAATTAATACTTCTTCATATACCGCAGACATTGAGCTAATAACTTGCTCAGCATCAGGGGCTAATTCGCGAATATAATTTTCAAGCTCACGTAACAAATTAACTTTATCGGTGTCGCTCATGCTAGAAATAGGCTGATGTGGCGCAAACTGCTGCTTTGCAGCCACATCGCTGAATACTTTAACAGCTTTATCTTCACCGGCATCGGCAATACTACGTGCAGCCGTGGCTGCTTTGTTTAGCGCTTCAAGATTGATTGCGTCTGAATACGAAAAACCGGTTTTTTCACCACTAACAGCCCGTACGCCAACACCACGCTCAACATTATAAGACCCTTCTTTAACAAGGCCGTCTTCTAATACCCAAGACTCATGATGACTCGATTGAAAATAAAGGTCGGCATAATCAACTTTGTGCTGGTGAATATAAGCTAATGTTTTTTCGAGTTCTTCTCGATTTAGCTGGCTGTCGTGTAATAAATGCTGTTCAACCGAATTCATAATAATGGCTCTCTAAATCGTTGGTGAGATTGCAGCGGCATATCTCGTCTAATTTTGTGTAACTGGTTTAAATCTACGGTGCAACTAATAAAACCAAGCCCTGTTGGTTTTTCGCTTAATATTTCACCCCAAGGCGATAACATCAGGCTGCGACCATAAGTTTGCCTACCGTTTTCATGTGTTCCATATTGCGCTGCAGCAATAACATAACACTGCGTTTCTATGGCACGTGCTGCAAGTAGCGGCTGCCAATGCGCTTTACCTGTAGGCACAGTAAACGCACTGGGTACTAATATAATTTCGGCGCCTTTGCGAACTAAAGCATTAAATAAACCAGCAAAGCGCAAATCATAACACACTGTTAAACCAATTTTACCAAAGGGAGAATCAACAACCACAACCTCATCGCCCGCTTGAGTAAAATCGGATTCTCGATAGCTGCCGGTCTGGTCATCTACCTCAACATCAAATAAATGTATTTTGTTATAGCTTGCAACAATATCGCCTTGGTTATTAAACAAATGTGAGGCAGCGTAATACTTATGTTGGTTATAGGGCACTGGCATGGTGCCAGCATTTAACCAAATATTATGTTTACGGCACAATTCACTGATTTGCTGTTTATATTGTTCAATACGCTGAGACACTAACAACGTATCACCAGCGTGTTTACTAAACACTAAAAACGCTTCTGGTAAACATACTAACAAAGGTCGCGTGTTTGGCAGAGCAGCTAAGGCTTGCTTTAAGGTGGCAATGTTATCATCAGGGTTTAAGCCTGAGCACATTTGCAATGCAATAATCGCAGGTGTTGTACTTATAAGTGATTTACTCATTGCGCTGCGCTCACCTCAGCATCTTTAAGCTTTAACTCTGAAGATGCTTGCGGCTGATTTTGTGCTGCTTGCGGTAAAGTCACCTCTCGGCTCTTACGATCTAATTCTTGTACCTGAGGATCGTTCATTTTGCCCGTCACTTTAAAGTTGATCTCTGAGATCACTCGCGCAGAATGAATTACTTTATCAATTGCTAAAGCTGCAAGCCCCGTTACTGGGTTAACCATCCAAGCCACAATTACTGGAATACTCGACGTTACTTGCGGTGCTACTGCTAAGTCGTAGTCAATTTCGAGAGTATTTAAATTTGCATACCCTTTAATCGAGAGATCGGCAGGCACCCCATCCATTTTAGTATCTTGGGTATAGGCAATGCCCTTATCTATCTGCATCGTACCTTTCATGCTGTTATAGAAAAAACCTTTAGAAAATACATCTCTAAAATCAAGTTTTAGCTTACGCACTAATGAATCAAGGCTCAGTAATGAAAATACCCGTGCGCCTCCATCACTGACTTCAGTTAAATGGCCTTCGCCTAAATCCCAACTAATTTCACCGTCTAAACTAGCAATGTCTAAGTTATAAGGTGCCGCTTGCCAATTTAGTTGATAATTTAGATTCGCGTTTGAGTCTTTAATAGTAGTGGTGATATCAAATTCATTAAATAAGGCGCCAATATCATCACTTTTAAGTTCGCCGCTCATTGCCGTTAAACCATTTTGCCATTGCCCTTTAGTGCGCAATATATGATCGCCTTTATCCACCACTAGCTCAGAAATAAGTAGCTTTTTACCATCGCCTAACAATGAAGCACTTACCTTATCAAGCTGATAATGGCTGATCTTACAATCGGCACATTCAAATTCAATAGCCGGCAAGTTTGCAAGCCAAGCAAGTTGTTCCGGGGTCGACTTTTCATTTGGTTGCTCTGTTTCGGCCTCTAAAAAGTTAAGCCTTAAATAGTCGCTGTTAATTCGAATCGGCTGACTTGATTGCCCGCTAGGTACAAACACTTCGGCTCTTAATTCTTTGGCATTAAGCTTTAATTGCAAATTATTATTTAGGGGCGATAAACGCATATCAAAATCATTAAACTGCATGCCACTAACATTAAACATGTCAATATTCGCAACCACTTCATGTAAAGGTGGCATAACGCCTGGCGGTGTATTCTCAGGCTGCACTTTAGCTACATTAATAATTTGATCAATTAAATCAATCCAAGGTAATAACTCGATTTGGGCTAAGTTAATACTCACCGCTAAGTCTTGCGCGTTAAGCCCTAAGTCTTTGTTACCTATTATAAAGTGGGCGTTATTAAACTGCGATTTAGCATTATCTAAAATGGCGTTAAAATAAAATAACTGCTCCACGTTTGCGGTGATCAAATTAGATATATCATCACCTTGAACAACCGCACTCAGAGGCCAAGCTTGCTCACTGCTTTTTGCATATACTCCTGGCAAGGAGCTATTTAAGCCAATAAGTGGCGATTCAACTTCGGCACGATAATTAAATCCTTGCTCGGTAAAATTAAGCGCCAAAGCAATATCAACATCACTTTGCCCACTTAAATAACCATCTAAAATACCTTGTCCATGACTTATAAGTGTTTGCGCATCAAGCTGAGCATTTATATTTATATCAGCGCGATAATCCTCTGCGTTTGCGTCACTATTGTAGTTAATAGTTAGTGGCATACCAAGCCATGTAGCCGTTGCATTTGTAAGGTTTATTTGTTGATTATTAAAGCTAAGTTCACCCTTTAAGTGCTCAAGTGAAATACCAGGCGCAGAAATGTAAAGGGGGGAATCGAGTAAATTAACTGTACCACTGACACTGGCCCCACCTTCAAACTGTGAACCGATTAACAATTCAATATTTGCACTAGCAAGCCCCTGCCCTTGTACAATATTAAAAATATCAGCTAATGGATTTGCTAAAGGTGTAGCGACAAAAAAATCGTGCATTTTTTCAAGCTCTGCTTGCTTATCAATACTAACCACCAATGGCGCATCGCCCATTAAGTCATCAATACTCACATGTACACTACTGCCAACGTCAAGGTTTACCAGTTGGCCTTGCTGGCTATAAATATCCATTCGCTCATTTGCAAAATGCAGCTTTACACTGGCATTTGTGACTGCTGGCCAAGCCGGATCGAATTGATAGGTAGCATTATCTATTTGCGCTAAAACATCAAACTGCCCAGAACCATTGTCAAATGGAAAGCCTGATAATGGACCAGAAAATAACACCTGAGCATTTGTTACTTCACCTGATTTTATTGCGCCATTTAAATAACTAACTAACTCAGGGCTCATTAATGTTAAAGGAAAATAATGACCGGCAATACTGGCATCGGGGGCAAATGCTTCGGCATATAAATCTAAGCGAGGCGTCTTACCTAAACTTAATTGCATCTGCGCGCTTAAGGTCACTTCATTGTTATCAAACCACAGGTTATCACTGCTAATATGCCAATCGCCTGAACGCTTAGCTAAATCTAATTCGATGTTTAGCTGGTTATAGTCAATATTATTACTAAAACTAGCACCTGTAATTAAGTGGCTGTTTTCACCAAAAATAGTGATCCGGCCATATTGCTGATTAACTAATCCATCAATCCTTAAAGATTGAGCGGCGGGTACGGCGTTTTTTTCTTGCCAGCTAATTTCATCGGCTTCAAACCACAACTGCCATTGCTTTGCATCGGCAAACTCTAGATACGCGTTTTTTATTTCGCCACTGGGTTGGCGAGCTAAAAAAGGAGTTAAATCAGTAAAATTAGTTAATTCTGCTAAATCATTTAATAGGGCTAAATCGAGTTGCTGTAGCCATATTTTATTTTGCTTGCCTAATAAAGCTTCAAATTCGAGGCTAGGCCACGTTATTTCGTTGGTACTAAACGCTAAGCCGGTACTTTTTAACCGCCAGCTATTTTGCTCAGGGTATAAATGAAATCCCCCTTCACTTAGGCTGACCTTTTGTGTTTGATCATTGAGTTGCCAATTTACCGCACTCGGTAACCACTGTACTTTTACGTCACTTACTAAGCCTTGCTCTAGCCTAAGCCATGCTTGTAAGTTTAAATCACTATGCAGTTGCTGCTTTTGAGTATTTATATACTGGGCCAACCAATTTGACACATCAACCTGATTAGCCTGCACATATAAATCGCCCACCATTTGCTCTAAAGTTTCACCTTTGAGCGCAATACGTGCATCAAAATTACCCACAGAAATACCCGGTAACGCTAGGCTACCGCTACCAAGATGCTGTTTATCTTGGTTTTGCCATACAATGTTTTCTAATAACAGTTTACGTTCTTTGTTATCTTCTAGTACAAAGCTGATGCTGGAGTTTTCTATTGCAAAGTGACCGGTTTCGCCTAAAAACAGTCCTTCTATTAGTTCTTTTTGCTCAAATGAAACTTCATCTTGATTACCAGCAAATAAATTAGCGACATTAACCTTGGTATGAAAGCCATTGATCACAAAGTAATTTGATTTAAACTGCAGCGACTTTAAACTTTCCCAAAGGTTTAGCTCTAAACTGGTTTTAGCTATGGTTAAAGAGATAGGGGCTGTTTGGTTGTCTTTAAATGATAATTCTTCGAGTACTAAAGCGGGACCACTGCCTTGCCAACTTGCTGATATAGCACCTATAGATAAACTAATATCAAACTTATCATCAAGGTAGCTTTCTATATCTCCTTTATAATCGTTCGCGTAGGGTAAGGTGTATTTTAAAATAGAAACAATCACGGCCAGTAGTACTAAAATTACAGCACTTATTTGCCATAATTTTCGCACACAATAAAAACAGGCCGCTTTAAATTTCATTACATCATTACCACATCAAACTGCTCTTGGCTGTATAAGCTTTCTGTTTGGATATTAACTTGCTTACCAATAAATAACTCTAGCTCTGCAAGGTTATGATACTCATCATTTAATAGCGCTTCACATACTGCAGGAGATGCATAAACTACAAACTTATCCGCATCGTAAGCGCGGTTAACACGTACTATCTCGCGAAGGATTTCATAGCATACGGTCTCAACCGTTTTTTGAGAGCCACGCCCTGAACACGCAGGACATACATCACACAGTATGTGCTCTAAACTTTCGCGAGTTCGCTTGCGGGTCATTTCAACCAGCCCTAATGCTGACAAACCATTAATATTGGCTTTAGCTCGATCTTTAGAAAGCGCAGATTCTAATGAGTGCATTACCCGGCGCTTGTGCTCATCGCTGACCATATCAATAAAGTCGATAATAATAATACCGCCTAAATTACGCAGCCTTAGTTGACGGGCAATAGCTGAGGTTGCTTCAACATTGGTATTAAAAATAGTTTCTTCAAGGTTACGGTGACCAACAAATGCACCGGTATTAACATCAACGGTGGTCATAGCTTCTGTTTGATCTATGATCAGGTAACCACCCGACTTTAAAGTCACCTTACGATGCAATGCCTTTTGAATTTCACTTTCTACATCAAATAAGTCGAAAATGGGGCGCTCACCCGGATAATACTCAAGCACTTGCGATAATAACGGCACAAACTCTTCAGTAAACAGCTTAAGTTCTTGGTAGGTAAGCTTAGAGTCAACACGAATGCGCTCCATATCTTCGCCCACGTAGTCACGTAACGTTCTAAAAGCCAACGTAAGATCTTCATGCAAAATACTGGCTTTGCTGGTTTTACGGCGCTTAGAAACTATTTTATCCCACAGTTTTTTTAAAAACGCAGCATCATGACGTAGCTCTACTTCACTTGCGCCTTCTGCGGCAGTTCTAACAATAAAGCTACCGTTTTCATCGCCATATTCAGCAACAATTTTTTTCAGCCTAGCGCGTTCTTCTTCCGTTTCGATACGTTGACTCACACCCACATGTGTCGCATCTGGCATAAATACTAAATAGCGTGACGGTATAGTAATATCAGTAGTTAAGCGTGCACCTTTACTGCCCAGTGGGTCTTTAACCACTTGCACCATAATGTACTGACCCTGGCGAACAAGCTCACGAATATCTTGGACTTTTTTAATTGGCTCATCATCAACACCTTCCACAATAGAGGCACTATTGACGATATCTGAAGCGTGTAAAAAAGCCGCTTTTTCTAAGCCTATATCAACAAAAGCGGCTTGCATTCCCGGTAGAACACGGCTTATTTTACCTAAGTAAATATTGCCCACTATGCCTAAATTACCAATACGCTCTAGCTGAATTTCTTGTAATACACCGTTTTCGATTAGGGCAACGCGACTTTCACTTGGCGTGACATTGATCAGTAGTTCTGTACTCATGCTACCCTCTTAAGAATGTATGTAATAATTGTTCTGTCTCATATAAAGGTAAGCCTACAACGGCAAAATAGCTACCCGAAATATGCGTTACAAAGCGCCCGCCCAACCCTTGGATACCATAACCACCGGCTTTATCTTGAGGCTCGCCCGTTTGCCAGTAAGCGTCTATTTCTTCATCACTGAGTATTTTAAAAGTAACATCAGTACTGACAACACAACTCATTACTTTTTTTGTGTCGCAAAAGCGATAGCAGTTAACACTTGATGAGTATTCCCTGATAAACGCTTTAAGGTGTGAGTAAAATCTTGTTTATCTCGTGGCTTGCATAATGATTGATTATCCATCACTACCACGGTATCACTACCTAGAACAGGCCGATCGGTATATCCTTGTTCTACGCCCATTTGTGCCTTTAAACGCGCTAAACGTTCGACATAATCATATGGGAGTTCGTTAGCAAGCTGGCTTTCATCGGCATCAACACTAAATTGTGAAAACTCGATACCCAACTGGGTTAAAAGCTCTTTACGACGGGGAGACGCGGAGGCTAAATATACTGCGCAAGTCATTATCTGATCCTAAAGTGTCTACGGTATTTTCTAAGTAATAAAAATACCCATATCCAACTCAACATGCCTGTTAATACAGGCCATAAGTAATGTGGGCTAAAATAAACGCCAAGCAAAAAATGATTTAACCAAAACTGCATCAAATGGTAAAGCGTTAAGAATAAGCCAATTAAAAGGCTTTGTTGCCACAATGAAAAATTGCGAATTTTTTGAAAGTTACTTGCCGTAACAAAAATACACACCGAGTAGGTTAATGAGTTTACACCTAAAGAAGAGCCAGTCGCTAAATCAATTAGTAATCCAACAACCCAAGCCGTACCTATGTTTAAACGATGTGGTAAAGCCAAAGACCAGTACATAAGCACCAACAGCACCCAATCAGGGCGAAATGGTTCAAGTGAAAAGGGTAGCGGCATCAATGCCATTACCAATGCAAAGAAAATACTCAATGCAATTAATAGCATTTGACGGTTAATCATCTCCCATCAACTCCTGCTGATTTAGCCATAACACCACTAATAATCGAATTCGGTCTAATTGAGCTATCGGCTCAGCAAATACTTGCGCAAAAGGTTGGCCTTCATCACGGGTAATTTCGGTGATCACCGCTACCGGATAGCCTTCAGGAAACGTGCCACCAAGGCCAGATGTAACCAATACATCGCCAATACGTACATCTAAACTGTGCGGCACATGTGACAGCTTCAATACGTTAATTTTACCTATACCTTCAACCACTGTTCGCACATCATTACGTAAAATACGCACAGGCGTAGCATGGGTGGTATCGGTAATTAATAACACCCGAGAGGTGGTTGAGCCCACTTTAGTCAACTGCCCCACTAAGCCCATATCATCAATCACCGCTTGGCTTTCACTTAAACCATCGGTGGTACCGCGATTTATCACCACTTGGTGGCTATAAGGATTTGAGTGAACAGAAAGCACTTGAGCAATAATTTTACGATTTGAATGTTTTGAAGACGAGCCCATTAATGCTCGTAGTTTTTGATTTTCTTTTGCTAAGAATTCATATTGTTGTATTTGTTCGCTCTGCAATACTTGCTTTTTTTTCAGGGCTTCATTCTCGGTAAGCAACTGCTCGCGGGTATGTAAGCTCTTAGCGCTAAAACTAAATACTTCGTAAGGCAGGTTGGCAACATAAATGAGCGGGCTAACTAAGGTATTCAAACTGGTGCGAATATTCTCACCACCTTGCGTGAACTTGTCTCCGAGGATCAATACGATACTCAAAAGCACTGCGACAAAAAGTCGCAGTTGCAGAGATACCGTTTTTTCAAACATTGATTTCATTAGTCGTAACTAAAAACGTCACCACCGTGCACATCAATCATCTCAAGCGCTTTACCGCCGCCACGAGCAACACAGGTAAGTGGATCATCAGCAACAACCACTGGAATACCTGTTTCTTCCATGAGTAGACGATCTAAATCTTTTAGTAATGCGCCACCGCCAGTTAATACCATGCCATGCGCTGAAATATCAGATGCCAGCTCAGGTGGTGATTGCTCAAGTGCAACCATAACAGCGCTTACAATCCCCATTAGCGGCTCTTGTAATGCTTCTAAAATTTCATGAGAGTTAAGAGTGAAAGAACGAGGAACACCTTCTGCAAGGTTGCGACCACGTACTTCTATTTCCACAGGATCATCTGTTTTGAATGCAGAGCCAATTTGGTGTTTAATATTCTCAGCCGTGGCTTCACCAATTAAGCTACCAAAGTTACGGCGTACATAATTAATAATGGCTTCATCAAACTTGTCGCCACCAATACGCACTGATGATGAGTACACAACACCGTTAAGTGAAATAATAGCCACTTCAGTTGTACCGCCACCAATATCAACAACCATTGAACCCGTTGCTTCCGATACCGGTAAGCCTGCACCAATTGCAGCAGCCATAGGCTCTTCAATTAAGTATACTTCACGAGCGCCTGCACCCATTGCTGATTCGCGGATGGCACGCTTTTCAACTTGTGTAGCACCACAAGGTACACAAATAAGTACACGTGGGCTTGGTCGCATAAAGTTATTGTTGTGCACTTGTTTAATAAAGTGCTGTAACATTTTTTCGGTGACATAAAAATCAGCAATCACGCCATCTTTCATTGGGCGAATAGCTTTAATGTTACCTGGCGTACGCCCCAACATTTGTTTAGCCTCTGTACCTACAGAAGCAACGCTTTTAGGGCCACCAGCACGCTCTTGACGAATAGCAACAACAGAAGGTTCATTTAATACAATCCCTTCTTCTTTTACATAAATTAGTGTGTTAGCTGTACCTAAATCGATCGACAGATCGTTTGAAAAAATACCACGGAGTTTTTTAAACATGAGGCTGGATGACCTTTGAAATTCGTTCTTATTGTAGTTGCGCTTACTTTAACATTCTCAATGTAATGAGCAATGTAAAGCGCAACCGTCTTTGTAATCATTAAAAAGAGGAAGCGTATGCTTCCTCACTAAATATTATCGTTCGCTCATTAAGCGAAAGCCGATGTAATTAGCTCTAAAGTCTGGTGCTAAAACTAAACGCGTTGAGGCACGAGCAAGGCTAGGTGCAAAATTCCATGCGCCTCCGCGAACAACGGCATCTTTTTTATTCCCTGTGCTACTAGTCCATTCCCATACATTACCCACGGTATCGTATAAGCCAAATGCATTTGCTGAAAAAGACCCTACCGGTGCGGTGCGTTTGTTTGACCATTCGCTACCACACCAACCGCAGTTAGCTAAGTTTTTACCAATTTCGTTACCCCAAGGGTACTCAGTATCTGTGCCTGCACGCGCAGCATATTCCCACTCAACCTCAGTAGGTAGGCGATACGTTTGCGCAGTTTTATCAGAAAACCACTCTGCGTAAGCCGTGGCGTCATTTTTCGTCAAACATACCGCTGGAAACTCATTCGTTTGTTCAAACCCAGGAGCGCGCCAATTTAAGTTTGCTTCCCAAACGGGTTCGCCATTTAGGTAATAAGCGCAACCTTTGCCTTTTTCAGCCTCAGTCTTATATTGCGTTTCGTTTACAAACGCTTCAAAGGCGCCAACAGTCACTTCTTTGCTTTGCATTACAAACGATTCACTAATCGTTTTTTCAACAACCGGACGTTCATTTTCCAGTCCATTGCCGTTGATGTCGCCCATTTTGAATGTGCCAACAGGAATGATTACGGCCGACGAATCCACTGTTGGTGGCTGTGTATCAACTTCCATTCCTTTAGGGCAATCTGCTTGTATTATTTGCTCTCGCTTTTTAGTCGGTGCAGCAATCGACTCTGACTTTTTTTCTAACTTAGCAAAAAGTGTACGTGTCTTTTTTAAGTCAATACGCGCTTTATAAGGAACGTAACCCTCTTTGCGTATTTCTAATTTATGTAAACCACTAGGTAAATTTGTCACTAAACGAGTAGAGCCTACACGAATGTCATTAATAAATACTTCATCGCCATGTACGTTAGAGCGCAAAGTTAACTGAACTAGTTGGGCTTTCTTTTGTTCAGCGACCACTTTAGGCTTTTTATTAACTGTTTTTGCAACAACAGCGACCGCTTTATTATCCGCATTATCACTGAATGTTAACTGACTATCAGAAAAAGTAGCGCCGTAATTTGGCTGATAAGTATTTGCTAGCGGCGTACCATATTCTGAACAAAAACTGTTATTAACGCTTAATAAATGGCACAAACGGCTGCTGTTTACATCACCACGCATGGTCACGCTTAAATTTACATTGTAATTACCTTGGCCGCTAAACGCGCTGTTAATTACATGACTACTTAAAATCTGAACCTGTGCACCTGCCATGTCTCGCTTAGGCTCAACAAGGCGTTTTTCTGTTAGATTTTCAAATATTTGATCGATGAAACGTTTGGTTGCTTTTTTTAACCCCATTTGTTGAGCTCGTTGCTCACATGCTGCAAGGGTGTCAGTGCGCTTACAGTTAATATTATAGTCAACTTCAAGCGTTCCCTCGCGGGTAAACTCATTACGCAAGCGCTCTACACGCGCTGAGGTGTATTGCACTTTTAAACTTTCAAGCGTGTTTTGTAGCGTATGCTTGTCTGCGCGAATTTGCTCAATATCTTTAAGATGGGATGCAATTGCCGCCAATTGCATTGAGATATCATTTTTATTTTGTTCTTGATCAACAACGGCTTTTTGATAACGCGATTGTGCCTGCGTAATATCAAGCGATGGATTATCAATTAAGCGTCGATACATGTCATTCATCGCATCCAACGCTTGATTTTTTTCTTTATCAAGCTGTGTTGAACGCGCTCTAAGCAGTTCAAGTTGGGTTTGAAGTTGATTTTCTTCTTGTAAATATTTATCGAGCATCGTTGTTGAACGAGTGTATTCTGTTTGTTTCGTATTAATCTCTGATTCAATTCTGTTTACAGTAGTTGTATCTTGTGCAAATACTGTGCTGGCAAAAAGGCTAGCAGAAATTAACAGAGATAAAGGAGCAATTCGCATATATTCCAGTCCCAAAAAAGCGGCAATTATTTGGTTATTATTATTTTTTATAATAAAACCTTATGCTATGTACTTGAAGCACAAAACACAAGCTTTGTTCATTTATTATCTCAGTTTACAACTATTATCCCGCTTCATGCCAGTAAATAACCGTTTCATTTGTACTAAATAGCTAATTTATTTAACAACACCGATATTTATTTGTTTTTTACGCGCTTAAGATACCAATTTAGCAGCTAATTCCCTTTTTTTAGTTTGCTTAAGTAATAAAACCTGAGTCAAAATAACGCTATTACACAGCACATTCATCATGTAACTAATGAAAAAGAGTGATAATGCCAATACCATTCAGTATTAATGAACATAGTTATTTGCAACCAATTACCAACAAATTGTTAGCAGATAAAAAGATTACGCTAAGCATTAAGCGCGATGATTTATTGCATCCTGTTATCAGTGGTAATAAATGGCGAAAGCTCAAATACAATTTAGTTCGCATGCAACAACAGGGCAAAACAGAATTACTGACCTTTGGTGGTGCTTTTTCAAATCATATTCACGCGTGTGCTGCGGCGGGAAAGGAGTTTAACTTAGTAACCCACGCAATTGTGCGCGGTCCGGAGCTTGATCTAAATAATCCAACGCTAAGATTTGCAAAACAATGTGGCATGCAATTACATGTAGTGAATCGATTAGAGTACCGACAACGAAATGATAAAACATACTTAGCAGCATTGCAGGCCCGATTTCCCAATGCGTATATCCTGCCTGAAGGAGGCACTAACGAGTTTGCTATAGAGGGATGTAAAGAACTTGCACAAAGTTTACCTGAGCACGACTACTTAATCTGCCCTACAGGTAGTGGTGGAACCTTAGCGGGCTTAATAGAGGGCAGTTCAAGTAAAAGTACTCTATTAGGTATTGCTGTTTTAAAGCAAGCCGACTACCTGCGAGATGAAATACGGGCTCTTAGTCCTCGAGCAAAATCACAAAGTAATTGGCAGTTACTTACACAGTTTCACAATGGCGGATATGGTCGTTTTACCACTGAGCTATGGCAGTTTTGCCAGTATATGCAGCAGCAATATCAATTACCACTAGAACCTATTTACAGCGGTAAAATGATGTACGCACTTTGGCAACTCATAAACAATGATTACTTTGCCCCAGGCAGCAAAATTATTGCCATTCATACAGGGGGGCTACAAGGTTTAGATGGGCTAAAATATCGTGGACTTGTTTAACTTGTAAACAGAGCTAATGAAATGCAACTTGAGTGTAGTCGGGTAATAATCTAGAAAAATATCCCCCTTGTGCAGTGCTAACACCTATCACTTTTAAAAATTGTAGTTCCTGGTATGTTTCTACGCTCGAGGCCACCACTGGCAAACTTAATAATTTACTAATATGCACAATTCCCCTGACCGACTTCTGCTGTAAATAATTATGATCTATTCCATGAACAAGCTCAAAGGCCAAATTAAGCCCAGCTATTTGCTTATTATGGGTGAAATTAAAAATACTCTTACTACTTTTCACCTCATCAATAACGATATTAAAGTTGAGCGCTGTTATGGTCGAAAAAGCGACCTGCAATCGATCTTGGCAATTTAAAAAATCTGCTTCATTTATCAAAAACTGTAAAGTGTGCAGGCTTTTCAAGTCACTCGTATGTGCACTTAACCAACACCAAAACTCGCCATTAAACCAATTTTTAGGATGTAACTTAATACTAACAACGGACGATGACTTTTCTATTAGCAACAGCTTTTTAACTTGCATAACAACTGCCTGGTCAAACACTAACGCCTCACCCTCGTTGTAAAACTGACTGATATATTCTTGATTCAATAGTTGTTTATTTGCCTTATCGCTACTTTTAATTAAAACATGATGCTTAACAATAGTGCCACTATCCAACTCGTATACAGGTTGAAATAAAATCGCTAATTTTTGCTTTTCAATTCCCTGCTTGCCCAAGTTTTCATCAGCCACCTTAAGGTGATTGCAATTGAGTGCCAATTGATGATAATGCTTCACTCTACTTTGCATTGATAGTGTGAGTGACGATCTGGCAAGCTGATACACCATTACCTGATCAGCATTCGAGTAGTAAGTACACACACCTAATTTTATACACTCTTTAGTCACTCTAGGAGCTAAAATATGGGCTGCGTTAAGCATGCATTGATGTAAATGTTTAGCACAATTTGCTTTCTCAATCGCACTAACCCCTTTGAAAGTAAAAGCAAAATTACCCGCGGTTAACAATTTAACGGATATTGCAGCCGTATTGGTAAAGCCTTTTGCTAGTAATACTTTAAGAGTCGCTTGTAAGTCTGTGTTTGTATCAAAGTGGCATTCACATTGAATAAGCGCAAATATATTATAGCCAGCTGTTTTAAACTCCTTCGCTGCGATCTCTATTACCGGTTGTGGGGACTTTATTTTAGGCGTATGACACACCTTTTTATGGTCATCGTTTTGCTTGCGCTGTATCGGCACTGAGCTATTTACCGTCGCTTTAAGCAATATAAAGCGCCTAGCAGCAAAAACAATAGTCAAAATAAATAAATTCATTATTATAAACAGGTGGTTATAAGCATACCAAGTGGGCCATGAATATAACAAAACCCCTTTAGAATTAGCGCTGAAATAATGCTTTTGCTGCTTTACATAAACAGAAACTTTATCTGGGGCGAGAGTAAAAGGTGTATTTGCCAAAAGCTGCTGCTTATTAATTAGCGGCTGCTGCAGTTGCTTAGCGAGTACTATCCCTGCTTGCTCATTTTGATATTGTAAAATTAAATTCAAACCACTATTAAAAATAACAAATAGCATAAAACACAGAGCGTAAAATAAGACACTAGCGTAATTGGTAAACTGAGACTGACTGGCTTTCATAACTTACCCGCTCATTAAATAAGTTATTAAAGTGTTGTCTACTATTTGCAATTGCACAAGCCAATCATAAAAGTTTAGTAGCTGTTTTATTATTAATACTTAATGTTTATAAACATTATATTTAGTCATAAGTAATAGCTGCATCTTATCGGCACAGGTAGGAGGCTTGTTACAAATTAAACAGATTGACGTTGCTATGCTTTGTAAACCTTAAAACAATGTATAAATTTTTAATGAGAGCTATTCACTCATTTAAAGATAAGCGAAAGGTATGGTAAATAGCCTCAATAAAAAAGCCCTGATTACTCAGGGCTATTTTTTAAAACTTTTTAAACTAAAAAGTTGGAAATTTAAAACACTTATCTAAGACAAAATACATAAATTCAGGGTCAGTACAGTAACAACACCCTTTATTAGCAATGGTTTCACCCAAGTGACCCCAATTAACTTTTAAACATTAAAAAGTAAAAATGTAGATTAACTACGCTATTTTATACCAATTACGGTTAAATTTAAACATTTTTCAACATTTCTGCCAAGGCGGTTTTACGAGTATCAACCGCTCCTTTCTTGTTAACACCATATCGAAAAGCTGCTTCCGTGCCAATAATATGTACTTTATCTTCTGCTCTTGTCACAGCCGTATACAGCCAACTACGATCAAGTAATCTTCCTCGCTCAAGCAACACAATGACATTTGGAGCTTGTGAACCCTGCAATTTATGTAAGGTTAAGCAGTAAGCAAGATCGATATACTCAAATAATTGCCAGTCCACTTCTAATAAACGTTTGTTACCTTTTTCATCGAGGTCTTCAAGCTCAAGGACACAAGCATAATCCTCAGTAGGTTCAGCGCTCTTAATGACACCCAGTGTTCCATTCTGTAAATCGTTTTTATAACTAGTCAACGTAATAACAACCGGATCACCCTCTCTAAAGTCGTAGCTGCCTTTAGTAATTGGCATATCCGTAAGGTCAAGAGTCTTACCATCAGGGTTTACTGCATCTTGCAGCATAATGTTTGCGTTTCTAACTGTAGCATTGGTAGGAGCAACTATCATGGTATTGTCATACTCAGAATATACAGTCACTGCATCTCGCAGAATATCGCCTGTTGATTCTTGGAATGTAATATCAGCGGTAGTTAATGACTTTGGCATTATGCCGTGCCTTATAGCATTGGAATATGCAGGCACACTACTATCAGCCCCCTGTCGTTTCACGACATCAAGTTCTACATGGTTTATTACACCGCTTTTAATGACATCATTTAAAATGAAACCCGCATTAATCGGTGGAAGCTGATAAGGATCACCAATTAACAAGATTCGAACCTTATCAGAAAACAAAGTAACCAAACGCCACATGGTATATGCATCCAGCATAGAGGCTTCATCCACAAGCAGTACCGCCTTATCTTCATCAAGATCAGTTTCTCGTAACAGTTTTGCAATCGTCTTCGTTTCATTACCGATTGATTGTTGAAGCCTACGGGCTGCCTTCCCAGATAACGCAACGGGGTATATCGTATAACCTAATTTTTGATAAGCATTTACAATAAGCTTAGTAGTCGTTGTTTTACCTGTTCCAGCTCCTCCAGTTAGCGCAAAGACGTGACTGACTAATGCTGTCCTTACGGCACGTTCTTGTGCTTTTTCAATGGGCCAATCGGCAGGGAACGAGGTCCTGAATGCATCTTCCAACTCGCTCGACCAACGGTTGTTTGATTTTCTGAGGTTACCAAAACGCTTGGCTATCGTTTTCTCAAATATATAATTGCCTGAAACATAATATTGGTTGTTTTGCTTAACAAATCCTATGATATCGCCATCTAGCTCACTTGCCCTTGCAACTAGCCGTTGGTCTTTGTTCAACAGCTTAGAAACATACAATTCAATATCTTGCCAATCCGCAACCGTATTGCCTTGATCGCTCCATAATCTCAATGCTTGTTCAACGATTGCTACCAGTCTGACTTCATCATCCTGTTTGATACCGAAATGTTTTTGAGCGATAGCGTCTACCTTGTTAAATCGCATCCCCAGTGAAAATAAGCGGTATGGGTTCTGCGTAAGAAAATTGATCGCATCCTGATCTGCAAATCTGAACAACTGCCGCTGGATAGGGGCTTCTATTTCCCACTCAACCAATTGAGCTGAGTGTTTTAAGTTGGAATACTCTTTATAGCCAGCCCATAATCCATGCACGGCTTTATCACCAAGCAGAACATTCCTGACAGCTTGAAAATTCGTTATTGACTGGTCTTGTTCGTATGGCGCATATTTATCACATTCAAGTATGTTAAATATATCGCTTCTAAATTCATTCCAAAGAAATTGTGCGCTTACCTTACCTATGCCTTCAAACGTTTTCTCAGTGCTTAAAAAAGTTACAAAGCCAAGGCCATTATCAGGCATAACACATTTCAGTGTCGGCTCCATAAAGCGCCAGACATCAACATAACCCCCCGTACTGACTTGTTGTTGCCTAATACTGAAATTTTGCTCTTTGAGAATTTTCCATTGCTGCCCGACTTTCGGATCAATATTTAACTTTTCTTGAGTAGTCAGAATCTCAATACGATGCGCACCTGCTTTGTGGTTAACAAAAACAGCTCCCAGCCGGACATTATCCGGGTGGTACTGGTATATTCTGGTGATCCTTACCAGATAAGCACTACTCTTCATTTCCACAAGCCCATTTCAATCAGTACATCTTTAAATTCAGATAGCTTGGCAACTTCGGCAGCTAACTTAGCGTTTTCGTTTTGTAGTCTTCGGTTTGTTCTTTTTAGGTCTCTGACTTTAGCGCTATCTTTGATGTCTTCGTCAGTTTCTTTCGATACATCAATGATCTCCTTATCGAGAGGCAGGTTTTTCTTACGTTGCTGGTACACACCGGAGGTAGCAAGTTCTTGTTTAAGTTCTTGCAACAAATCAAAGAGCTTTTTATTTCTTTTTTCCTTAAATGCAGAGGAATCAAAACCAAGCTCATCAGCAATTTTTTTGGGACTTAACGTATCGCCATGCCAATAATCCAACCAGTTAGGCAACTCTTTTGATTTCATTTCAGCCACCCAGCCAAGGAATAAGTCTCTGTTACGTTGACCTCTTTCTTTACTCATGTATTAACTCCCCTCGACGATGCGTCTTATCGTCGTCCTGCTAACGCCATACTCCTTTGAGAGTTGGTTCTGTGACTTCTGTTTTGATTGCACTAACTTTCGGATCTTTTCCCTATCCGAATCAGAAATAGTCTTTGGCCTGCCCATATGCTTCCCCTGAGCAATAGCCCGCTCACGGCCTTCAGTCGTATTTTTGATGATTAGGCTTTTGTTTAATTCGGCAAAAACGGCAATAACATGAAGAACAGCTTTTCCAAAAGGCGAATCATCCGCACTGTTAATAACTCCATCAAGCGTTGTAAGAGCAGCACCTTTTGAATGGATACCATCTATTGCGGTCATGATCCCTTTGAGGCTTCTCCCCAAACGATCAAGCTTCGTAACGCATACAACATCTCCTTCACGGATGTAGTCGAGAAGATCGTCAAGTTTTTTTACATTATCCAAAGAGTTACCGCTTTGCTTGCCAGAAAACATCTTCTCGCAGCCATGACGCTCTAATGCTGCAACTTGAGCTTCAAGATCTTGCTCCTGCGTGCTAACCCTCGCATACCCTATTAACGCCATCTCCAGCCTCTTTACGTGAACCTAAGTTATAACTTTAGTTCAAGGCAGGACTCGCATAAACCTTTTATGAAAATAAATATTTAGTTCATGAACTAAAAACAAAAATAAAGATTAGTCCGCAACTGCACTTTTACAGAGTTTAAATAAATGAAGTGATGAATTACAAAAGTGACTTGATCTCACCATGTGTACATAAATTAAAATTTAGAATAAACCAAGGATTTATCAGAGGTTAGTTTAACTACCAATAAACGTATTGCCTTCCATTATTTAAACTGAATATTTTTCAGTTTAAATAATGCTTCAGTCGATGACTCCACTAGTTCATCCGAATTGACGTTAATAAAAAGAGCCGCAATATCATGCTGTCGCGCAATTTCCATACCTTGCTCAACCCCCAAACACAACAATGCGGTAGACCACGCATCTGCTTGCGTTGGGTTGTCGTGGATAACAGTGACGGAAACAGTATTATGTTTAACAGGTGCGCCAGTTCTGGCATCCAGTACATGGCTATATCGCTTACCAGCGTCATCAAAGTAATGACGGTATGTTCCAGAAGTCATAATTGCAATTGGTTTATCTTGATTGATAACGATTGTCTTTTGCACCGTTCTACCGCCCGGCAAAGGTCTTTCCAGTCCAATGCGCCACGCAGAACCATCAGGTTTACGCCCACGAGTTTGCAGCTCGCCACCGATTTCTACTAGATAGTTCTGTATGCCCATATCTTCAACCACTTTAGCAATTCGCCCAACACTGTAGCCTTGGGCAATAGACGAAAGGTCAATACTTACTCTCGGATCATTTTTTTGAAGTTGTGTATTTGACGTTACGCTTAATTTATCAAAACCAAGGTGTTTACTGAGTTCTGATAGGGTCTCTGATGAAGGAGGCGTAAGAGTATCACCTTTAAAACCCCATACATCGAATAAAGGTTTAATAGTTAGGTCATAGCACCCTTGGCTCGCCTCGCTAACTACTCTTGCTTCTGTGACCAGCATTGGAATTTCGTCACCCACAACAACAGGTTGCAATGTAATTGAGCGATTGAAGCTCTCAATGGTTGAATCTGTGCGGTAATTCGACAACGCCTTATCCAATCGTGCAAATTCAGTTTCAATGTTGTGACGTAACTCACTCAACGCTTTATCACCGTGATGCCACACAGAAACATGCCATATTGTACCCTGAGCATGCCCTGTCAGCACCTCAACCTGTGCTGGCTTTGAGCAGGCACTTAATCCAATGATTACGGCTATAATTGTTAAATATTGCTTCACTTTTATTCAACCCTATCTGCGATTCGTTCCGTGCCGCTGATAATATGCAAGCTTCGTTGAGGAAACGGTATGGTTAAGCCTGCCGCTTCGATGGATTCTTTTACACGTTTATTCAAATCCCAGTAAGTCTGCCAGTAATCATCATTCATTGCCCACGCTCTAAGCTGTATGTTGACAGCACTGTCTACCATTGCTGCGACCATAATTTGCGGAGCAGGGTCTTTCAGTAGGCGTGTTTCCGTTTCAGCTATACGTTGAAGTACTTCAAAACCTTGGTCAATGGCATTGGAATAGGAAATTCCCACGATTATATCCATCCTACGTTTGCCATTGCGTGTGAAGTTCTTAATACTGGCACCCCACAAGACACTGTTTGGAGAGGCAATATATAGACCATCTATTGTTTCTAAAATTGTGGCAAATAAATTTATTTCTCGCACCGTACCCATTGTCCCCGCGACTTCAATAAATTCACCTGTTCGAAACGGCCTTAAAATCAATAACATTATCCCGGCAGCAATATTGCTTAGTGTGTCCTTTAGCGCCAAGCCAATAGCGAGGCCAGCCGCACCTACTAAAGCGATTAGACTTGCGGTGTTTACCCCGAAAATATCCAGAATAAACACACCAGCAATGACATAAACTGCATAACCCGCAGCAGTTGCGAAAATAGGTATAAGTGTTGCATCTAACTTTTGTAATCGTTCATTGGTACGGTAGATGCTACGTCTGATAGTTTTAGCTATTAAGGAGCTGGTAATTAGAATGCCAATTGCGAGTAAGCCTTGGTAGCCCAGATTAAGAATTGCTTCAGAGTGGTTATTCCAAAATAATGCAAGATTACTCATTAAAAAATCCCCGTCACCGTGACCACAAGCCAAGTGTTATAGGCCGCAAAAGCTGTAAGTAGCAGCGCTCCTTCAACCCGATTAATGCGCCCTTGTCCGCGAAAACCATAAGCCATAACGAAAAGTGCCACCGTCATTGCCATCATTACAGGCCAATCTCGTGTCAATACTTCGGCAGAGATATGAGGCATTGGCGAAATAACACCAGCAATACCCACCACGGCTAAAATATTGAACATATTAGAGCCAACCACGTTACCTATAGCAATATCGTGTTCTCCTTTACGCGCTGCAATGACAGAAGCAGCAAGTTCTGGTAACGAAGTACCTAAAGCAACGATAGTTAAACCAATAACTAAGTCACTAACACCTAATGTTTGGGCAATCGATACGGCCCCCCAAACAAGAATGCGAGAACTAACAATCAGTAAGATAAGCCCTAATGCTAACCAGAAAATGGCTCGACCAAGAGGCATTGAATGCTCAACAAGTTCAGCTTCTGTTTCAGCTTCAAGCGCATCTCCTCGACCACGAAGTGCAGTGAATATTGTCCAACCTATTAACCCGAAGAAGCCCACAAGCAGCACGATTGCTTCGACACGACTCAACGAGCCATTCCATAGCAAAGCCCCAGATATGAGTCCGATTACAAACAGTAACGGTAATTCCTTTCTAACAATTTTCGAATGGACGACAATGGGGGCCACTAAAGCAGTAACACCGAGGATTAAGCCTGTATTGACGATATTCGATCCCAGAGCATTTCCAAGTGCTAAATCTGGGTTTCCATCCAATGCCGCCATTGCCGATACCACCATTTCTGGGGCTGACGTACCAAAACCGACGATGACCATACCGATCAACAACGGTGGCATACCCGCATGTTTTGCGGTAGCCGCAGCCCCTTCAACGAAGCGATCCGCACTCCATACTAATAATATAAAGCCACCTAAAATGGCTAATATCGCTAAAGTCATTTTTATTATTCCTCAGTTCATTAAAACAAAATAAATTATTGCTGCCAGTACAATTCGATAAACCACATAAGGCTGCA